>SPBW01000074.1 GCA_004525685.1 Candidatus Atribacteria bacterium | reverse complement strand
GATGTTTGCCAAGGCGACACGGTTACCATCACGGTCACTGTGGACAACCTAAGCTGTGGCGATGCGGGCGAATTCGACGTGCGCGTCTACTACGACGATACGTCCCACATCATTGGCACACAGACGGTTGCCGGATTGCCTGGTTGCGAATACACCGTACTCACGTTCACGTGGGATACTGACCATGTGCCCTCTGGCGAGCATGACATTCTCGTCTGTGTCGACACGGGCCATGATGTCAGTGAACTCAACGAAAACAACAACTGCTTAACCATCGAAACGGACTTGCTTGTTCGGCCCAACACGCCTTATGTCGAGGTCGAGAAGCTGGCTGTCGATACAGACGGCGGAACCGTGCAGGCAGGCGACACGATTCGTTACGAAGTCACCATCTGGAACTACGGTTGCGATGATTTGGAAGACAATCCGGGACACGAATTCACCGACCCTCTGCCTGCGGGCATGGATGCCACTGGACAGGTTACGGAAACCTCTGGTGTGGCTGCGCTAGACGGCGACACCATCGTCTGGGACGGCAGCATCCCTTCAGGCGGATACGTCGTTATCAAATACACGGTCGACTTGAGCCTTGATCTTGAGATTGATGATCAAATCTGCAACCAAGGTACCGTCCATTGGGATTCCGATGGCAATGGCACCAATGATGCGACCACGCGAACCGATGATCCCACGACAGATACAGAAGGCGACTCGACCTGCTTGACGATTGATGTGCCTGTCGGCCCGCTGCCGTTGTCTGGAACTATCGACGCTCCGACGTTGTCCGAGTGGGGAATGATCTTGGCTAGCTGTCTGTTTGCCTTGGCATTCGCCTGGCACGTCATTCGCCAACGCAGAGCTGTCGCGGCTTAGGAGACATCATGCCTGCCAAGCGACCGCGAGAGCTCAAGAGCTTCATCCCCGCCATCCTGGCTGCCATTGGGATGCTGGCCGTTCTCCTTGTCGTGGCTGGCAATGACACGATCATGAACGCCATTGCTCGCGTACTAGCGCTGATCTCGTCTGGGCTGCTTAACCTGTTTGGCCAGAACACAGCCGTGGTTGGAACGACGGTTCAGTCAAGCGTGTTTGGCATTTCCGTCGTGACAGCATGCACCGGCATCTTCATCACGGGACTGTTCTTGATCGCCGTGGTTGCGTTCCCGACACGGTGGCTTCCCAAGCTCATCGGTGCGGGCATCGGCATTGGCGGCATCTTCGTCGTGAATATCGTTCGCTTAGTCAGTCTGTACTTCATCGGCGTGCATTGGCCGATGTTTCTCGATCAAGCGCACCAGCTTATTTGGCAGTCACTGCTGATTGTGTTTGCCGTGGCGCTTTGGCTGCTTTGGGCGGGGAGGTGGGCGCATGCGCCGCGAACGAGCTAGACGTGGTTCGAAGCATGGCATGAACCCGCTATCGAGCCTCCTCTTGCGCTTCATGGGCATCTTCATTGCCGTACTCATTGTGTTGACGCTGGTGTGGCCCGTGATTGCGCCAGCCTACACACGGCTTGCCACCTGGGTGGCAAGAGCGGGCTTCCATTTGGCTGAATCGCCCAATGTGTCTGTGCTAGAGGCACGCGGGGCGCAGTTGTGGGTGCATCGCATCGTGGGACCGGGACAAATCACACCGTTTACGTGGTTTGACCGCTACACGTTCTTTGCGGTGATTCCGCTGATCGCGTTGTTCGCAGCCACGCCTGGATTGGGCCTGATCAGGCGATGGTCGCGGCTGGCCATCAGCCTGGCGCTGTTGTTCTTGATTCAAACGAGCTATGTGGTGGTGTCGGTTCAGCTGACGTATGCGGCCATCGGTCTGACACAAGTCGGGCCCGTCGCCGCTCGCATGCTGGACGGCTGGCAAGTTCTGGTACGCGTGGTGTGGGAATCGGCACCTCTGATTCTCTGGGTGGCCTTCACAGCGCGCGCGTGGACACGACGGTACGCAGGATTGCGAGATGAATTGAAGCAGCACCATGAGGCCCACAACAAGGGATTCGTGAGATTTGGAATCGAAGCAAGAAAAGGATGGGAATCGTGAAAGCTCGATGGGCAGTAGCAGCATTCATCACTGTCGTGCTCACTGTGGCTTCACTTTTCGCGGCGTACGCGACGGATGCGCAGATGTATTTCTCCTCCGACAAGAACGGCGAGAATCAAGTGACACAGGTGCGAGAAGGCGATGAGATCTGGATCGTGGTCATCGATCCAGATGAGGATACAGATTGCGATGTGCGCGACAAGGTGTGGACTGACGTGAAAGTCATGGACACCAAGACCGGCGCGCATATCGTGTGGAAGAGCTACATCGATGAGGACGGCGTTGACATAACCGTTCCTGCCGATGGCGATGGAGATCTGGTGTTTCACGGCATGGCCGAGTACATGCCTCACAAGGGTCACTGGCCGGGTGCATCAGCTGGCTGGCTCGGAGCAGACTATCTCGAAGAGACAGGCAGCAGCACGGGTGTGTTTGTTAGCAGTCGTCCGTTCATGATTGGAACACGTATGGCGTTCGATGAAGATGGCCGCCATCAGGCCCACATCGTCGGGCCCTATGATGGACCGCTCGCTGGTCCGGTAGAGCCGACGGACTTTGAGTGGGGCGGCTATCTGTATGCCGATGGCGATGGCGACGAACATGGTGACGACCGTATCTGGGTGAACTTCGAGCAGAATTTCGTTGTATCGACGAACGCTGGAACGGAGTTTCCTGATGGCGAAGCCTATCTTCCTCCAGGAGATCCAACGCTTGGCGTTGATCCGCTGGCTGACTACATCCTAGGCCGTTTCGAGAATATGGACACGCTTGTCGGATTGTACGTCGATCAGAACGATCGATCGGATACGGCGCTGGCGATGCTGAAGATTACCGACACCGAAGCCGTGCTTGAGTGGAGTCGCGAGGTCTATCGTGACGCCAATGAAGCAGCGCTGCTCCGCGTTTACGATCCCGATGAGAACCTCAACTGCAATGCGTCAGAAATGGTGCCTGTTTTTGTCATTGTCAATCCAGGATCCTGGAACCCGCTGAAGCAAACGAGCGCAAACGACTTCTGCATGCTCAAACGCTACGGAGGCGTTGACAACATTGCCGGCGACGTGCCCAATCCCACTATGCCCATCGTGTGGTACAGCATCTATGACTCCGGGTTCTTCATTGACCTGGCCGCCAATGGAAGCAAGCAGCCCAATGCCCAAGGCACGTACTACATTGAATATCCGACACAAGCCGACAACAACGTGACCTGGTTCGATACAGCCTCTAATTCCGGCGTTACGAGGGTGATGTTCTACGCCCAAGAGACGTCGGCAGATTCAGGCATCTTCGAACTTCGATTGAATGACATCCTCACGGACTTGGGCTTCGATTCCCTCAATGTCCGTGACACGCTGGTGGCCTACTACGTCGATCCCAATGACCAGGATGATGTGAAGGTGGCGCTGGCCTACATCGAAGAGAAGAACCATTCGAGCCTACGATTCACTGACTTCGGTCGAAACGACGAGTCGGTCTTCTGGATCGGGCGCGATCCCGTATACATCGAAGTGGCGGATGCCAACGCCAACGTCGACTCCTGCTGCCCGGAGGAAGTCGTTGTGCAGGTATGCGATCCCCACGAAGTCGACGATACGGAATGGCTCATCCTGAATGAACTATCCAGCAATTCTCCCATCTTCTTCACCCACACAGGCATGCGTTTGATCTCGGTGTGGGATGCCATCGGCATCGGTGATCCAGGTGCGTTGGGCGGCTACTCGCTCGAGCTGGACAACTGGGAGCTGGAGGCATTCAACGAAGACTCAGTCTATGTGCGCTACAACGACGTGGTCTATACCGATCAATCGATGCGCGAACTGGGTGACATTGACACAGGCACGTCCTTCCCGCCTGAGATTCAGGAAGTGCGAGTTGCCAATGACGTGTCATTTGCGGTCTTTGAAATCGGCGACACGCAGGTCTTTGATGGCGAGTCAACGACGATGCACTTCCTTGATCGACAGGGCAATCGCGTGACCGGGTATCTCAATTCAGACTGCGCGTTTATTGAAGTGATTGATCCCGATCAGGATGAAGACCAGTATCGCCGCGAGCGCCTCGATGCCTTCTGGGATGGCGCCGCGAACAACGGACAGAACGTACCGTTTGGTCCGATCGACGATCCAGATAACCATCTAGCATGCGGGTTCGATGATGCGGACGTGCACATGGTGAACGACATCCTGGGCGATACCAACATCTTCGCGCCTGGCGCATGGGCCAAGCTGTACATCCTCAATCCGCGCAACGGACGCTGGGCACCCGTCGACTTGCTGGAAACCGGCGTTGATACGGGGACGTTCGTGTCTGTATCGTGCATCGATCTGGTCAATGCCTACGACTGCGCGCCGTCATTGGGCGTATTGCCTGGCGATACGCTGATTGCCGTGTACAACGATCCCTCCAACCACTCTGACGTGGCCTGGATTTCCATCAAGGTAGGTATTGGCGGTGCGATGGCGCTCGGATCCTCGACCTCATTCGTCGATGCAGACGGTATCCCCGTCGCCGCCTACGTGGAAGGTGAATTGATCTACGTGAAGGTGATCGACACATCGATTGCAGATGCTGGGTCACTGCAGGATGCCGTTGTCATCGACAATGTGGCCTACGATCTTGTGCCTGTGGCGGGTGCTGATGCCGGCACATTCATGACACCGGCGATTGACTTGAACCTGATCGCAGGTCGGGAACTTACCGCCACCTATGTCGATCCGTCAGATCCGAAGGACATAAGTTCGGACACAATCTCTGTTGTTTCATCTGAGCTGATTATCGACCGCTTCTATGCCTCGCCGACGCCGTTTTCTGATGTGGTGACCTTCGCCTACATTGGAGAGGGCTTGGCGGAGAGCTTTGCTGTTGCGGTCTACGATCTGAACGGCCAGCTGGTCTGGTCGACGCAGAAGGAGTACGTGCTTGACGTCGCCTGGGATGGCCGCGACAAGAAGGGCCGCTTGATGGCCAACGGCGCCTACATCTACGTCGTGCTGGCATCGAATGCAGACGTCGCCTTCTCAGACAGAGGACAGTTGTTCATCCTTCGATAAGCTCAACAAGCATGACGCCGCTCGGAGAACTCCGGGCGGCGTTTTCTTTTGGTGTCATGAGGGCTAGAATGGCAATGGGTGTGATCCACTAGGAGGAAGCTGCGATGTCATCAGATCAGCCGATTGCCGTTCAGTTCAGTGATCTGCGCGGATTCTCGTCATACACCGCTCAGCACGGTGATGAGAAGGCGTTCCAGATTGCCAGGCAATTCATCGATCTGGTCGGCGCCAAGGTGGAACAGCACGGCGGGCGATTGCTCAAGACCTACGGCGATGGCGTGATGACATCGTTCGATGATCCAGAACGTGCGGTTCGCTGTGCAGTCGCCATGCAAGCAACAATCTGTCAAGAATACTGTGGTGGTGACGACGGTGACCCCGCGATCTCAGCAGGCATCGGATTGACGTGGGGTACGGCCATTCAAACGGATGGCGACTTGTTCGGGCACTCTGTCAACCTCGCCAAGCGCTTGGCTGACGAAGCCAAGGGGGGACAGATCGTCGCTTCTTCGTCTGTGGTTGATGAAACAGGAGACGTGGACGGCGTCTCGTTCCGGAACATGGGGACGCATAATCTCAAGGGTGTCGGCGAGCATAAGCTGTACGAGGTCGTCTGGCGCGCTGAGGTGGCTCGCCTTGAGACAATCGATCGGAACATGGACATCATTCTGACGGAAGATCAGAAGGTCATTGTCGAACTGGGTAAGTCAACGAAAGAGAAGCTGGAAGAGACGCTGCGCCGCCTAGAGGAGGGAACGGACGAGTTTGAAGGCTCGGGAATGGCTCGGTTCCTCAAGAGTAAACTCGCCAAACGGTTGGCCAAGTCATTGCCTACATGGATTGACTGGGCACAAGATCGCGCGGGCATGGGCATGGAGCACGCGCTTCACGATGTACAGGCACGCTTTGAACAGGGGAAGTTGACGCTCATGCTTGGCGAGCACAGAAAGCCGCTTCTCTTCAACGCCAAGGATCTAGACCCTGCAGCAGCCCAGGCGTTCGTAGAACGTCTGGAGCGAATGAAAGAGCTGGCCGCGCCTCCCCACCCACCTGAGGCTCCCCACCACAACCGCTAGTCGGAGAATCACGCCAGTTGTAGCCCGTTTGGCTACAGCCGTGAGAACGCCTCAGCGAACTCTGCGACGATGGTTTTCCCATGATCCCGTGCATAGAACGCGCGCACTTGCTTGTGTACGTCCGCCTTGTCGATTTCTCCGGCTGCAATCGCAGCTTTGTGGTCCATGATGATGTCTTGCGCTGGCTTGGGGCGGGGCCCCCAATGAAAGCGCGTCTCAAACTGATCGTCGAGAATAATGACGATGGGAATAGCGCGCCCTCCGTTGGTGAGAAACTGATCGATAAGATCTGTGTGCTCATCGCGACGGATGACGCGGACCTCACATCGTGCAGCTGTGAACAACTTGGCGATGACGGGGAAGATGGCAAGAGAATCCCCACACCAGGGTTCCGTGACGACAAGAATGTGATGTTGTCCGGTCGCCCGAATGACCTTTATCGCGTCCTCATCAAGGCAAGCACGTCGCTCGTACATCTGGTGCAGATCCGTTTGATCTTCATCGAGAAGTTGCGCATAGGCATCGACTGTCAGTCCGATATCGAAATATTCTCTGAGCTGCATGGGTCTCCTTGGTTGTTGTGGGTGTTCATGTCGTTCGCTGACGTCCCCATTTCCATAATTCTCGGAAGGAGGCTGACTTGCCATACATGAGCATGCCGACGTGGAACACCTTGGTCGTGAATCGCATCATCAAGAACACGCCCAAGGCGAGCGTACACAGGCTCAAGGCGATTTCCCATAGCGGAACGAAACGAGCCCCTTCGGACACCATCGGCGTGGCACCGATGCGTAGCATCATGATGCCCGGCGTGAAGGGTGGAAAGAATCCGGCGATGCGCAGCCACGTCATATCTGGGTTTTCGACAATGGCGGGGGTCAACACCATAGGGAGATAAGGGATGAATCCGATCAAGCCGACAGCGCCTCCGGAGTGAATATCCTTGATGGCTGCACCGACCAAGGCGAACATGGACGCAATCAGCAGATATCCGAGGATGAAATAGAGAGGAAAGGTTATCCAGTGCACCAGTGTCAGGGACGATAGTGGAAATGACGCGAACCGATTGGCGACGAAGTAGGCGGTGGCCGCCCACGTGAACACCTGAATCAAGCCAGCCATCCCCAGACCGATAATCTTGCCTGCCATCAAATCCCAAGCCGAGACGCTGGATAGCATCAACTCGACGACACGCGATTGCTTCTCCTTGATGATGGCGTACATGGCCATCACACCAGACATGAACGCGCCGATGAAGAGAATGAGCCCCAGTAACAGGCCGATGATGAAGGGCGGCGGAGGATTCGCGTTCGCTTGACTGGCGCTGACGCCGATACCTTTGGATAGCGTGATGGCGAAGATTGCCACGGCGATGATGGCTGGAAGCAGGAGGGTCATGATCAAGAACTGCTTGCTGCGTACGTGACTCAGGAATTCCCAGCGAATGACTTTATGCAGTTTCATCGATCCTCCCTTCAATGGTCTTGACGAAAATATCGTGCAGTGGCGGTCGGTCAATATGCAACGCTCGAATCGTCATGTCCGCAGGAAGCTGCCGGACGAATGCATCTGGAGCATGTTCCTGGCTCAGAACGAAGTCAGCGCACCCCTCGCTGTGGGTGAACTCGCAAACTCCTGGAAGCGTGGAGAGCACACTTCCGTCTCCGTCGAATCGCATATGAACGACATGATCGCCGAATGATTCTTTGATCTCGGCCAAGTTGCCGTACAACACACGCTGGCCACGGTGAATGAGGAAAATGCGATCGCACAACTCCTCGACGCGGTTCATCTGATGCGAGGACAGCAGCACGGTCATCCCGTCGTCGCGCAACTCGGCAATGAACGCCTTGATAACGTCTTGATGTACGGGGTCGAGTCCCGAAAACGGCTCGTCGAGAATAACGAGATCGGGCTGATGCAGAATGGCAGCGATGAACTGAACCTTCTGCTGCATCCCCTTGGATAGTTTCTCCACCTTCTTGGTCGCCCAGTCGGACAAGTCCATGCGATCGATCCATGCGGATGCTCTACGTTTGGCGTCGTTCCTATCGACGCCCTTAAGTTCTGCGAAGTAGACGAGTAGATCGTGAATCTTGGCATCGCCGTACAATCCGCGCTCTTCGGGCAAGTATCCTACGCGTTCGCGAATGCTGACTGGATCGGAGGTCGCGAATGAGAAGCCTATCGTGCCTGTATCCGGCTGCATGATCCCCATGATCATACGGATGGTCGTCGTCTTGCCGGCGCCATTGGGCCCAAGCAATCCGAGAATCTGCCCAGGTCGTGCCTCAAACGACACGTCCTGCACAGCACGGACCGTGTCGAACGTCTTGCTGATGTTCTGAATGGTCAGAGACGTGGTATCCTGCACGTAGCCCCCCCCTTTTTGCTGATGGCGATTGTACGCATCAGCCTGTGCGGCTTCATAGCTTGTGTTCGCATCCTCTGTAGCAATGAGAGAAGTCTACGTCAATGCGTCACAGATCCGTCTCAAGCCTTCATGGAGCCTGGATTGGGGACATGCCATGTTCAGGCGGACGAAGCCTTCGCCGCCAGGGCCGAACTTGGCGCCATCGACCGTGGCGACCCGCGCCTTCTCCAACAGAAACTCGTAAGGCGATGTCTTCATGCCAGCATTGCGGAAGTCGAGCCAAGCGAGGTACGTGCCTTCCATCGGCGTCATCTTGACCGATGGCATCTCTGCGGCGATGAAGTCGCTGGCCAGCGCGCGGTTAGCCTCCAGCACCTTCATCAAGTCCGCGGACCAGCCATCGCAATGCTCAAACGCCGCTTGTGCAGCAACGTATCCCAGAGCGCTGGGATGAATGACCAGTCCCTTACCTGCGCCTTGGTACTGCTCGCGCAGTCCTGGATTGGGGATAACAGCGAAGGCAAACGGAATGCCCGCTACGTTGAAGGATTTCACTGGCGACATCAGCGTGATCGTTCGATCGGCAATCTCGCGCGACAACGAGGCGATGGGGACATGGCGGCGTCCATCGTAGAGAAAGTCGGCGTGGATCTCGTCAGAACAAATGATCAGATCATGCTTCAGGCAGACCTCTGCCAGCTCTTCAAGTTCGTTGCGTGTGTAGACCTTGCCAATGGGATTGTGCGGATTGCAGAGGATGAATAGCTCCGAACGGCCGGTGACGGCACTCTCGAAACGAGCCATGGGAACGGTGTATGTGCCGTCTTCGGCACGCACAAGTTCTACGATCTGGCCCTTGAGTTCGACGTTGCCAGGTACGAGCAGCATGGGGAAGTAAAGTGGTGTGGTTAGCAGGACGCCATCACCAGGCCGGGTGACCGCATGGGCGGCCAAATGGAAGCCAGAGAACACGTTAGGTATATAGGTAATCCACTCTGGCCTGATGGTCCAATCGTATCGCCGTTTCAAACGGTCTACGATGATGCTTCGTAAACGAGGGGGCTCGGTTGGATACCCGAAGATGCCATGTTTGACGCGCTCTTGAATGGCTTCGATCACCTGCGGTGGGCAGAGAAAGTCCATATCAGCCACCCACATCGGCAGAACATCTTCATCGTAAGCATTCCATTTGATCGATTCAGTGCTGCGCCGATCGACCAGTTGTTGGAATCGAGCATCGTCAAACGTGGAATCAGTGTGCATGGGACCTCCATCACCAGAGATCGTCCATTCTCGCCAATGGAAGTGAGATTCGCAATTGCAGACGCCAGTACCAAACTATATCGGTTCTGTATCAACGAACGCAGGAACTGTCTCAAGAACCACATTCCAGAGATCCGGTGTCTCGGCGCACGCAACCTGCAGGGGCCTGCGTGTCCTGCTGACCTGCTGGACTTACTCAAGGTCCCCTGGTAGCACTCTTGGTC
>SPBW01000203.1 GCA_004525685.1 Candidatus Atribacteria bacterium | reverse complement strand
TAGGTGCCCGGCATCGTATAGGTGTGGAGTGCTGTCGCGCCTTCTCCCGTCCACCCATCGCCATAATTCCACGCATAGTGGGTGATGGACCCGTCCGGATCAAAGGATGCGGAAGCCGATAAGGACACGTTCAATGGCACGGCCCCTTGCTGAGGCGTTGCGTTGACAACTGCCGTGGGAGGTGTGTTGGACACCAGAAAGCAGCCGGAGAGAACAATCCCGCAGCACAACAGGACGAGGACACCGAGCGTGTGTTTCATGAGTACCCTATGCTAGTGTTCTTTGTGAACTCCGTCAATCTGTTCCGGCGGCAGATACCTTGCGCCTCTGTCGATTGTGAGACGCATAGGCTCGCTTTGACACAGCGAGACATCTCGCGTACTCTTCGCACTCAAGATTCCCGCAATGGCTCTCCGGTTTGATTCCTGATTGAGTTTGCGAATTGAATCCTTGCCGACATGGCGAGGCGGATTTGCTTTTGCGGGCGCGTACCGGCAACCATGGAAGGAATCGATGGTGCGCGAAGGAGCTAGACCATGACCAGGGTAACCCCCATTGATCACGTACGCAACGTCGGCGTGATGGCACATATTGACGCAGGGAAAACGACGGTAACTGAACGCGTTCTATTCTTCACAGGCAAGCGACATAAGCTCGGCGAAGTGCATGACGGCGAAGCAGCCATGGATTGGATGATTCAGGAGCAAGAGCGCGGCATTACCATCACATCAGCAGCTACGACCACGTACTGGCGCGATCATCGCATCAACATCATCGATACACCAGGACACGTCGACTTCACCGCTGAAGTGGAACGTAGCCTTCGCGTGCTTGACGGGACGATTGCCCTCTTTTGCGCCGTCGGCGGCGTGCAGCCACAAGCGGAAACCGTCTGGCGGCAAGCCGAGAAATATCGTGTTCCCCGCATTGCCTTTGTCAACAAGATGGATCGTACGGGTGCGGATTTCGAGCGTGTGGTGGAGGAGATTCGCGAAGAGTTGGGTGCGAACGCCGTTCCCGTTGTCATCCCGATAGGAGCAGAGAGCGAGTTTCGTGGGATCATCGATTTGGTCGACATGAAGGCCATCTACTATGACGACCTGCCCAATGGCGGGGCGGCCATTCGGGAAGAAGACATCCCCGAGCACATGATGGATCTGGCGCGGGCAGCCGAAGAGCGCATGATCGAGATGATCTCTGAGCAGGATGATCGTCTAATGGAGAAGTTCATCGAGGGCGTGGTCCCAGAACGCAGCGAGGTCGTACGAGCCATCCGCAAAGCGACCATTGCGGGTCGTTTCATTCCCGTTTTGTGCGGTGCGGCGTTCAAGAACAAGGGTGTGCGCCGATTGCTCGATGCCGTTGTCGACTATTTACCCTCGCCGCTGGACCTCCCCCCAGTAATCGGCACATGCACAGAGTCAGATCTGGAACTCCTGCGAAAACCCCAGGACACGGCCCCTTTGGCGGCGCTCGCATTCAAGGTACAGGCCGACAAACATATGGGGAAGCTCACGTATGTGCGCGTGTACTCGGGCGTCCTGGAAGCGGGAGCCCACGTCTACAACTCTTCGCGAGACAAGATGCAACGCGTGGGGCGATTGTTTGAGATGCATGCCAATGATCGAGAAGCCGTGGATGCGCTTCAGGCGGGTCATGTAGGCGCTGTCGTCGGCTTGGCAGAGACTCGGACAGGTGACACGATTTGCAGCCGAGAGCATCCGATCGTATTAGAGTCCATCGAATTCCCCGCGCCCGTCATTGGCGTGGCTGTGTCGCCAGCATCACGAGACGATCGCGACAAGCTATCCAAAGCGCTGCAGCGTTTGGCAGAAGAAGACCCGACGTTCATCGTGAAGTCGAATCAGGAAACGGGTGAGGTTGTCATCTCTGGAATGGGCGAATTGCACCTTGAGATCATTCTCGATCGGCTGCGGCGGGAATTTGGCGTGGGTGTCGATTCCGACACACCGCAAGTGGCTTATCGCGAGACGATTCTTGGCGCAGTTGAACACGAATACCGCCACGTCAAACAGACAGGTGGGCGCGGCCAGTATGCACACATGAAGTTCCGCGTTGAGCCAGCGAATCCCGGGGCTGGATTCCAGTTTGAGGATACCATCACCGGCGGCAAGATCACGCGCGAGTATCTCAACGCCATTGAGCGCGGCATCGTCGACGAAATGGCGGAAGGTCCCTATGCGGGCGTACCGATGGTCGACGTCATCGTAACCGTGTTCGATGGCTCGATGCATGACGTCGACTCCTCTGAACAGGCATTCCGTGCCTGTGGCAAGATGGGGTTCCGTGAAGCCTGCAAGAAGGCGGGATTACAGCTGCTTGAGCCGCTGATGAGCGTCGAAGTGACCGCGCCCGAGGACTACACCGGCGCCATCACAGGTAGTCTGTGTAGCAAGCGTGGGCGCATTCAGGGTATGGATACCAAAGGCGGAGCAACTATCCTGCAGGGATTCGTTCCGTTGGCTGAGATGTTTGGCTATGCTTCGGAATTGCGAAACGTAACTTCTGGTCGAGGCACGTTCACCATGCATTTTGAGCACTATCAGGCCGTCCCCTTCTCTATTGCTGAGGAGATTGTCGAGAAGCTCAGAGAGAACAGAAAGAACAAATAGCCGTCAGTAGACGTAGAGGAATAGCGCGCTGCTCTCAACAAGGGCAGCGCGTTTCTTTGTCCACGGTTCAGCTCGTTTGTTTGAAGTCTTCCGATTGTCTCGATGCAAGAGTGATGGCCAGCAAGAGATAGGCGAAGCAGAGCGCAAGGAGTCCGACAGGAAGAAGGACAAATGTGGCCATGCAGGCACCGGCCCCCATCAAGATGATGGCCAGGGAGCGAATGCGGGATGACACCGGACGTCTGATGTGCAGCTGAACGCCAAATGCCAGAAACAGGACACCTATTGAACAGCCCGCTGCTATCTGGCTGAACACGAACCACGCTCCAAGATCGATCAGTGCGGCCACAGTCCCCATTCCTGCCAGGAGAAACATGAGGGCAACCGTTGTTCTCACGATCCAGACGAGTGACCGCGATGCATTGACGAGGGTGAGTGAGCAGAACGCGAGCAGCGGAAAGCCCAAGACCGCGGCGAAGATGGGCAGGAACAGAGCAAGGAATCCATTGGTCGGGGCGACAAGGCTCCACCTAAGCAGAGGTTCGCCAATCCAACGCAACCACGTTTCCAGCAGTCCGGAGAACGGAATGCTGGGGACCCACGGTGAAATCGCCAATGCGACCGCACCGCCTACTGCAAAACACCATTCGTAGGGATAGCGCCCTCTCCAGTGTTTCACGTAAGAGCCTCCTTCATAGGATGTCTCATCAGAGTAGTGATGGATGCATTGCTAGTCAACGTAGCCTTCTCGGTCAAGACATGAATGCTCGATTGGCACCACCGCGTTCTCTCTATCCGCTCCCGGCGCTGATGCAGATCTTGTCAGCCGCCTCCTTCTTGGCGGTATTGGCCGCTGGGCTTCTGATCGAGGCTTGGACGTCATTCGCACATCGATTCACGCCAGTGAGCCTGAAGTCTTCGATCTTCTCGCGGCAGAAGGGTTCGTCGTAACCAACGTGTTCCTGCGCAAGATACTGGTGCGGAACTAGATCTGTCGATGTGCTGGATGCGACTTGACTAGGGCGAGTCCATGGCGTCGATGAGAAACCTCTGCAGACGGTCCTGGCTTGACGTGAGACTGGCAAACTGACGCTCGCAGACATCTGTGAACCGAGCGAGAGGCTTTCGTGCAATCTGTTCTTGATCCTCGAAAATGCC
>SPBW01000060.1 GCA_004525685.1 Candidatus Atribacteria bacterium | reverse complement strand
GGTGTAGGTGTAGGCGATCGAATGGCAGCCCGTCTCGACAGCGCTCGCGACGATCTCACTTGTGGGCACGCGATCCCCGACGATGTGCCCGTCATGGGCTCGTGGGTACTGGGAGATGTAGTGATTCTGGCAGTGCAAGCACGTGAAGTTGCATCCCACCGTGGCGATAGAATAGGCGCGCGTGCCTGGATAGAAGTGGAACAGCGGCTTCTTCTCGATGGGATCTACGTCACGAGCAACCAGGCGGCCATACACCAGGCTCTCCAGTATGCCCGACGTGTTCTTGCGCACCTGACAGATGCCCCGTTCGCCCTCGGCGATCATGCAGCAATGAGAACACAGCCGACAGTGCACACGTCCATCGCCTATTCTGTCGTACAACATCGCCTCGTGCATTCCTCTCACCGCCGGCATGCTAGCACATGGATTGTGAAGAAGGAAGCGCTTTGCACGCCTTCACGAGTGGCGTACCATCAACGCTATGTCCATTCTTCAGATTGAGCAGCTGAGCAAGGCGTTCGCTGCTGACATCCTATTTGATCCGTTCTCGGCGCAGGTCGGTCCCGGCGATCGCGTCGCTTTGATCGGCGACAACGGCGTCGGCAAATCGACGCTGCTTCGGATCATTGCCGACCTGGAGGCGCCCAGTGAGGGCGCTGTGCGCTTGATCGGGAATGTGCGCACGGGGTACCTAGCGCAGACGGTTCGATTGCAGGACGAAGGCACGTTGCGTGAAGCCATGCGGCGGCCGTTCGCTCGCTTGCATGACGTAGAGCAAGAGCTGCGCCGCCTGGAACATGCCTTTGCAGACGGCAACGAGGATCCGCAGTTGCATCATCGATATGACGACTTGTTGCACGATTTCGAGCGATCGGGCGGTTATGAGATCGACGCGCGCATTCGCTCTGCCCTCATCGGCGTGGGATTTACGTCCGACCAGTTTGACATGCCTGTCCACGTACTGTCTGGAGGTGAAGAAGCGCGGGCTGCGTTGGCGCGCGTTCTGCTTGAGGCCCCGGACCTACTCATGCTCGATGAGCCCACCAATCACCTCGATTTCGAAGCGCTTGACTGGCTGGAGGACACACTGATTCAATTCCCCGGCGCCCTGATCCTTGTCTCTCATGATCGCCACTTGCTCGACCGTGTGGCCAATCGAACCTGGGACATGGCGTTCGAAGAAGTCACCGTCTACAACGCTGGGTACGTACAGTCGAGAGCTCTGCGCGACGCTGACAGGGAGCGCCGGCTGAACCTCTATGCGCAACAAGAAGACACCATTGAGAAGTACAGAGAGTTCGTTCGCCGCACCAAGGCGGGGGGAAAGGTCAGTCAGGCCAAGGATCGAGAGAAGAAGCTCCAGCGCATCGAAAAGGACCGGATCGAAAGGCCGAAAGATTCGAAGCGCATCTCACTCCAGATTCGTCTGGCAGCACATCCGGGGAAGAAGGTTCTTTCACTTCGCAATTTGGCCATCGGATTCGACGAGCCGCTGTTTCGTGTCCAAGAGGCAGACGTCTACCGCGAAGAGAAGATCGCCATTATCGGGCCAAACGGATGCGGGAAGACGACGCTTCTGAACACGATCATAGGTGAGCGTCAGCCGCTCTCGGGAACGTGCGAATTGGGGCATAACGTGAAGTACGCCACCTTCAGTCAGCGTCAAGAGGGACTCCATGGCCGCGACACGGTACTCGATGCCATCTTGTCTCGTGCCTCGCTCACGATCTCTGAGGCCCGCGGGCTGCTGGGCCGTTTCTTGTTCTCAGGTGATGAGGTGGACAAGAAGATGGACTCTCTGTCTGGAGGGGAGCGAAGCCGTGTGGCGCTCGCCCTTCTCTCGCTCGTCGAGGGGAACCTGCTCTTGTTCGATGAGCCGACCAATCACCTTGATCTCGCCAGCCAGGAGATTCTGGAGCGTGCCGTGAAGCAGTATCCGGGGACCGTTCTGTTGGTGTCTCACGATCGAGCGTTGCTGGAGGCCGTGACCACGCAGGTCTGGGTTATCGAGAATGACACGCTGTGTGTCTATGGCTATGGGTACAAGGAATACAGGCGGCGGCGGGACGAGGAAGCGTCGCGCCAGAAGAAAGAAGCGTCCCCAAGTCGAGCCCCGATTCAACCGGCTGCGAACAAGCCAAGCCGAGGCAGCAACGCGTCGCGCGAGCACAAGATCCATCGCCAGACGCTCGAAGCCGACATCGAGGCACTGGAACTTCAGATGCAGGAGATTGAAACGGCGCTTGTCGACGCAAGCGCAAGCGGCGATGCTCAAGTGATCTCAGAGCTGGGCATCAAGCATCAGACCACCCAGCAGACGCTCACAGACAAGTATGCGGCGTGGAATGACCTTGCCGACCCTCAGGGGGACTAGATTGCCATGACATCGATCGGCAAGCGCATCGAATCACTCAGATCCACACTTCCGCCTCATGTTGAGATTGTCGCTGCAGCCAAGACACAGTCATCGCAGGATGTTCTCGCCTGTATCGAAGCTGGCATTGGCATCATCGGCCACAACTATGTTCAGGAGGCGCAGGCGATGATCGAGATGCTTGGGCGAAGGACCGCGACGTGGACGATGATCGGTCACTTGCAGCGCAATAAGGTCAGGGCCGCAGTCGAACTCTTCGACAGCATTCAAACTGTCGACTCTCTGCCCTTGGCTACGGCCATTGATCGGGAGTGCCGGAAGACTTCACGCACGATGCCGATCCTCATCGAAGTGAATGCAGGCCGCGAGCCCCAGAAGTCGGGCGTCTTCCCCGAAGCTGCTATTGATCTCATCAGAGAGATCTCACAGCTCGAAGCAATCCAGATTCAGGGCCTGATGACCATGGGACCTTCAGTTAGTAATCCCGAGGATCTCCGCTCCATCTTCCATAAGACCAAGGACTTGTTTGACTGTATCGCGGCCGCGGACATTCCCAACGTGTCTATGGATGTTCTCTCGATGGGAATGAGTGGATCCTTCGCCATCGCCATCGAAGAAGGTGCCACCATGGTTCGGTTGGGCACCACACTGTTCGGGCCAAGAAACTAGTTGGATTCCCCATCAAGCTCGAAACGCCACGCACGATGTGTCGCTTGGATGGATGTCGCTTCCCAGTTCAAATCTAGCGTGCACGATCAGATTGTCTGGATTGCTGTCAAGGATCGGCTGTTCTGTGGTTCCTGAACTCAGGAAGAAGGGTGAATAAGGCCAATCCTACAAAGCACACTGTCGAGATCACTCGCCGCATCGCACCCCCCTTGGATGCCCTCTTGCCATGTACCCGACGTCTTCGGCTCACGTTTCGCCGAGGGGCCATACCACAGAAACGGGATGACGATATCCCTCGAATGACACTCTCCAAAAGCGATGAGCATACTCTCCACAAAGAATCGCAACGATTCCGCAACGGCCGTCGTCTAGAGTGAAGAGGCCGAAGGAGGCCCCTTGAACATCATCGTTCTTCATGGTAGCGCGCGACGCAATGGCGATACGGATACGTTGGCCGAGCATTTCTTGCGCGGGATGGCGACAACAGGCTCGCACGAGATCACACACTTCACCCCCATCGACATGAGCATCGCCCACTGCCGCGCATGTATGGAGTGCATGAAGGGAACTGGGTGCGTCATTCAGGACGACATGCAGAACGTCTATCCTGCGTTCCGGGACGCGGACGTGGTGGTCATGGCGACGCCCATGTTCTGGGGCTACATGACGTCCCAGCTAAAGACACTGTTCGACCGACTGGAAGCCGTCGTCTGTTCTACGTACTTCGGGAACAAGGACTTCGTCCTGTTGATCGGATATCGAAGCTACTATGGCTCCATGATCGAGTGGCTGGAGCGAATCACCAAGTTCGCCGGAAGCCGCTGCCATACCGTCGCCTGCCAGACGTTCGATCCGGCCACTGGAACCGATCGACCGATCAACCAGACGCCAGAGAGATTGACTGAAGCCTTCGAGCTGGGTCGCCGAATCGCTGAAGTGAGTCCCTAGATCTCTGCAATCAGCTGATTCAGCATGTACTCGGTATATTGCGCGTACGTGAAGCCATCAGGCTCAGGTACACGGAGAGCTTGTTGCACGACGCCCCACAACGCGGCGTGCAATCGCACCACGAGAATCATGTCACTTAGGTGATCGATCCGATCACGATCGGCTTCTCCGAAATACACAGTCAGGGCGAGTTCCCCATGCTCCATCCCTAACGGGTGGGCATCGTCACAGGCAACCAACAACGTCGCCAAGTCGA
Source organism: Candidatus Atribacteria bacterium (assembly GCA_004525685.1). Taxonomy (GTDB): domain Bacteria; phylum Bipolaricaulota; class Bipolaricaulia; order UBA7950; family UBA9294; genus SPBW01. Next base: position 6,885 of record SPBW01000060.1, on the reverse strand, counting down.
AGAACGGATCGCCCAACCCGACAAACTCCCAGTCAATGAGTGTCGGAGGGCTCGTCTGGAGGATGTTGACTGAGAATAGGTCGTTGTGGCACAGGACAAGAGACAGCGGATCTGTTGGCTTCCACCGCGCCTCGATCTCGTGAGCCTTCTCAAGCAAGCGCGACACGCCGCGCGGAAGATCGATCCCCTCCCGCTTCGCGAGGTCGACCGTCTTTGTCGCCTTGGCGATCGGATCGAACACATGCGCTACGGGCGGAAGCGCGTGAACCTGCTTCACACGTTCGACAATGCTGGCAAACGTCTCAGGACTCGCGAACCGTTCTGGCGCTGTCTCGTAGGTCCCTGCCGCAACTTTCCGCGTCACAAGATGCCCATCGGGAAGCTCGTAGGAGAGAACCTCCACACCCAATCCCGCTGCCTGGGCTGCGGCCAGGACCTGTGCTTCGGCGTCGCGGCTCATGCCGTGTGCCCAAGCTCGATCGGCTGAGGCAATACGAACGATCAATTCATCGTCGCGTGTCTTCACCAAGTAGTTGGCATTGGTGAGCCCGCTGATGCGTTCAGTCGAGACGATGTCTGACGGGGTGATCCCGATCGAGTCCAGCAGGGCAATCACCTTGTCCTTCATGAGGACGTGGCCTTTCTGATCACACCTGAGCACTTGCACGAGATCCCAATCTCGCCTTTCCCGGGCCAACATCGGTTCTTGGACACGCACGAGGCCGCCGTCTGGATCCCCTGTTGAAGTCGACGGGGAAGGTCCGGCTCGCAGATCAAGGGCCTACACATGGAAATGAGTTGAGCATCGCCTGATTGAAGCACGTCTTCCATCACATCCAACGACCGCATCCCGCCAACAAGAATGATTGGCAACTCGGTCGCTTTGCTCGCCGCTTGCGCCCACGGCCGAAAGGTCGCTTCGTTCTCGCCAGGTCCAATATCGCCGACGATGTTGAACGTGCCTGTCTCTGCCAGTCCGCCTGAGATTTCCACGGCATCCAATCCCCAATCTCTGAGTTCTGAGACAATGGCCACACCGTCATCAAGAGATAGGCCGTCTTCGGACTCGTCCCGAATGCCGAGCTTGGCGAACACCGGGAAATCGCATCCCACTTGCTCCCGAACTGCGGCGATAATCCTCCTGAAGAAACGAGTTCGTTTCTCGAACGTCCCACCCCACCCATCGAAGCGGCCATTTGCGATCGGAGAGAGGAATTGGCTAACCAGATATCCATGCGCCGCATGGATCTGCACGGCGTCAAATCCTGCTTCCTTGGCGCGCCGGGACGCCTGTGCATAGGCGTCGATAAGTATCTCAATCTCATCCATCGTCATCTCTCGCGCCGATGCACGTGGCGGAGGAGCTTCATGAGCAGAAGGGGCTATGGGATCATCGACCAACGAGCCGCGGACCTGTCTTCCGCCATGGTTAATCTGCGCGGCAATCGCCCCGCCTTCGGCGTGAACGGCATCAGCCAGCCTCTTCAGTCCCAGAATATGATCGTCGGAGCAGATGCCGGTCATGCTGGGATGCGCCTTGCCCGACGGATGCACAAACATGTGCCCTGTGATGATCAGGCCAACTCCGCCTCTTGCCAACTCGCGGTAGGTGTCGATCAACTGTGGCAATGGAACCCCAATGTCGTCAGCCATCATCTCAGCAGTAGCCGAACGGACGATTCGGTTCTTCAGTTCCAGGGTGCCAATCTGAGTCCCATCAAATAACATGCCCCCTCCTTGAGAGACCATTCTAACCTCTCGCGACGCTGCCAGCTGCTCGATGTCCCTCCCAGTTGTCCCGACATGCTGCAACAAACTAGGCGGGTCTGGTGTAGGATCTGGTACGAAGCGATGCCAAGGAGGCTGGAATGCGGACATTCAATATCCTGTTCCTCTCATGCGTGCTGCTTGCATCCATCGCAGCTATCGCGGTTGCGAGCGAGCCATTCGTGCTTGAGGAACTCCATCTGATTCATTGGGAAGACATCCCTGAAGGCAAGCCTTCCTACACGGGACCCGTGAGCGCTGCCATCTTGATGGCATGGTATGCAGAACATGGGTATCCCTTGTTGCTCTCCGATCTCAATGGCGATGGACGCATTAACGAGGAAGATACCCTTCTGCTTGCCCGCGATTTTGGCGAGGCCATGGGCGGACGTCTCATTGACGACAAACTTGGCGATCCGTTCATCGTCTATCCGCTTGCCCGTTACATTGCCGAACGCTATCCGAACGAGTTTCGAATGCTCGTCTACGATGAATCGTTCCCCGAGGAGGTCGAGCGCGATTTGGGACAGCCGTTTGCCCCGACCGAAGTGGCTGGCATCGTGCTGGACGTTCTTGAGAATCCGTTCTACGAACTCTACGTTCATCATCTTGAAGCGCAACGTCCCGGTATTGTCGGCATCGGTTTCGATATTCCCGAGTGGAATGACTTCGCAGTCAGCCGATCCTACATTCCGATTGAAGAGCCAGGCGGCCGACCCGTCGATCTGGCCAGCACGGGGTACGAGCAGTTCGCCCGAGAGCCAGTCTGGGAAACGCTGATGAGACTAGAGCCCGAGAGATGGGGATTCCTCATGCCCGAATGGGTGCCGTTTGAGATCCTGATCATCCTGCTGCCAGAAGATGAGGAGATAGGCTCACCGGGACAGCCAGGGGATGGACCTGGAGACGATCCGGGAGACCCATTCGACCCTGGCAATGATCCGGGTGATCCGTTCGATCCAGGTGGAGATCCAAGGCTCCCTTCGTTCCCCTTTGATCCAGATGGCCCCGGCCCATGCTGTCTTCCCGATGGCTCTTGCGCAGAAGTCAACGCCATCGAGTGCCAGGATCTTGGCGGCACGTTTGGCATCCCAGGCCTATCGTGCCAAGATGTTGATTGTTTCCCCCGCACAGACAATCCATGCGCGATCCTCCAAGGCGAAGTCACTGACTTGTGCTACGACTACGACAGGACAAGTAGCACGGTGACCATCAGCGGGACATTCAAGATTCACAACACGGGAAGCGCCAATGCGTCGAACATCAGCGCTATGCTCATCGCATCCATCTCCGACGGAGTCAATGTCGGGACCGAGACGGTGTGGATCCATAACCTAACCATTCCTGCTGGCACGACCCACACGATGCAGCTTGTATTCACAGACACTGTCAACTTAGGAACGCCAACGGGAATGTACGCTGCCATGTGGCTTCAGCAGGCTGCACCTGCCAGCTGCCCCGCAGTAATCAAACCTGCTGTGGGACTGACGCAGATTCCGCCCGTCCTTTGTGACGGCGGAACGCCGCCAGGTGGGAACTCAGGTGGAACCCCTGGCGGAATTCCAGGCGAGTCTGCTGATCTGGTCATCACGATGAATCTGGTGAGCCCTTCTTCTGAACCCGTTGCCGATGACAGCGACCCGCAATACAACCTTACCGTCTGGAACAACGGTCCAGACACAGCGAAGAATGTCGTGCTGAAGCTCACGATGCCATCAGAAGTTAAAACGCTGAATGCCGGTCTATCTCCGATTTACACAGCGACGCGCCCGCCGAACGATGCGATCGAGTGGCATATCGGCGACAAACCCGTCCCTGCGGGCAAGGGCGTTTGGTTTCAAGTGGGTGTTGATGCCGGATTCTGCGGCGACCTGCTCTACCAGTTCGAGGTCTCTTCTGACACATCAGACCCTGACCTATCCAACAATGCTGACACGCTAACCACACAGGTTGGTCCCTGCAGCGGAGGCACGCCTCCTGGAGGTTCAGGTGACAATAGGCAACCTGGAGATCCAACGCTTGAAACCGGTGTCTGTTGTATGCCAGATGGCAGTTGCGATACGACCACTGCCGACATCTGTGCTCAACGAGGCGGAGCCTTCATTCTTGGCGAAAGCTGTGCGACCTACGTTTGCCCCCGTCAGGGAACCAGCCTTTGCGCGCAAGTCGACGGCGAGATTACGGATATCTGCTACACGTACGAAGGCGGGATCCTGACGGTGTACGCGTCGTATGCCATTACAAATCATGGTCCGGTTGCTGCCAATGACATCACAGCCTATGCGCTGGTCGGCCTAAACGATGGCGTGAACGGTCTCGGCGGCGGTCCAGAGTGCCAGAACTGGAAGTATGGCATCGATATCCCATCTGGCGGTACGTACACCTACGATCACGTGTTCTCGACATCTGCACCGAGTCTTGATCTGAGTAAGCTGTCGTATCTGTATGGCTCACTGTGGCTGCAAGTCGAAGCGCCGTGGGACTGTTGGCCCATCCTCAAGCAAGACTTCGTGCAAACGTGGGATCCCGCGCCGCTGTGCAACCCGTCAAGCAGCGGCACGCCGCCTGGAGGCAGCAATGACGGTCAGCCTACGGGAACACCTCCAGGAGGCACAGACAGCCTGGCTGGTGCATGTTGCCTTCCCGATGGCCGCTGTGACAGTCTGTCGGAATCTGCCTGCTCAAGCCGAGACGGCCTGTTCTACGGACCCAATACAAACTGCGCAGAGATCCGATGCTTCCCTTCCGAGGATCCGCCGTGTCCCATCGTCTACTCAACAGTGCTGAGCGCCTGCCAGCTGTATCAGGGACCTAGCCAGCCGATGATTGTGAAGGCGGATTTCCGACTCACGAATCCTGGCGGCAAGGATGCGCTCAACGTCGTGGTCAAGCTGATCGCCGGAGTGCCGCTCTTGCCCAATCTGGTAACCACGTACAACGACACCTACAGCTTCACAATTCCAGTTATTCCAGCCGGAGGGAGCATGCAGTTCTCCCATACGTTCAGCATCAATCCGGCGCCCCCGCAGCAGCCGACCGGGCAGACTGTGGTGATGATGTTTGCCGCGCCCATTACGCCCTTGTGTAAGCCCAACATCCAGTCGGCCACGCAGCTGTTCCATCTGCTCACCTTCGGACCCAGTGAGAGGATCTGCCCGGAAGACGAAGGTACGCCCCCGGGTGGCGAAGGCGACATCATCGGCGCTTGCTGCCTGCCGGACGGATCGTGTCAAGCGTTGTCGGTCGTAGACTGCCGAAACCGCGGCGGCCAATACCAAGGTGATGGTGTCGCATGCAGCAGTGTCACTTGTGATGGTGGAGAGTCTGAGCCCGATCCAGAACCAGATCCGCAGCCAACGCTGCTGCCCAACCTGTGGGTCACAGGCATGACCGGTTGCTGGACTTGGTCGAGTGGCGGAGACGAGCATGTTATCGCCACTGTCACGGGCATCGTGCACAACGGCGGACAAGCCGATGCATCCAATGTTCGCGCTCGAGTGACAGCCGGTGGCAAGAGCACGACGGTCACTGTGGGCTCAATCTCAGCCGGAGGCCAGAAGACCGTGTCTGCCACCATCGATGTAGGTGCCTATGACACGACATCATGGCCCGTCTCCACGTCGATCACAGCGGATCCGCTGCATCAGATTACTGAAGCCGATGAGTCGAACAACACGACCAACTCGAGCTTCCCGCAATCCAGCGACTGCAACTAGGAACTAGAACAACAAGGCCCTCCTTCGGGAGGGCCTTGTTTCTTTCTCGCTTGATGAGCTCACCACACCACCCAACTTCCAGGTTCAGGAAATCGAGCCCGCAACTTGATCCACTTCAAATCCCACGCTATGCTTCAGTCACACAGCCGCAGTCACGCGGCGCATGCAAAGGCAAAGGAGGTCGTGAATGTCTGTCAAACGAACCGTCAAATCTGCCTCCTTGTTGAGCCGCTCCTAGCAAGTATCGAGCGCGCGTCTCTCATCGACTCTCTTCAACATGAGGCAGCACTGTCATAGAGCATCATCTGCCATTCATCTTGAAGGAGGCACCCTTGCATCAACATCCACCTGCACAGGGCGGATTGGAATCAGGTAGTCCCTACGAGCCCGTCACAACCGGCATTCCCGATCTCGACAGCTTCGTTGATCGAGGACTTATCACCCACATTCACACGCAATTGACAAGCGGGAAAGAGGGAACGGTCTATTGCTGTCGCGCGCATCCATCGATAAATCGCAAGTTCTTGGCTGCCAAGGTCTATCGCGAGCATGCTGAGAGTTCGTACAAGTGGGATCCCACCTATTTCCAGGGCCGCGAGCGCGTACTCAAACCGAAGATCATTCGCGCCATTCAGGCGCGCACGGAATTCGGAAGAGCGGTTGCCGCCAATCTCTGGGTATCTGCTGAGTATGAGAACCTTCAGAAGATGGCATCGTGTGGAGTCCATGCACCCAAACCTATCGCCCGAGGAGAAAACTCTATTCTGATGGAGTACGTCGGCAATGGTGCCGGGCCTGCTCCCCATCTGGATAGCCTGGATCCAAGAGACAACACAACGCAGATCTACTTCGATCAGATCCTTGAGGACATCGCCCGTCTGCTCGCACGCCATCTCGTCCATGGCGACTTGTCCCCCTACAACATCCTCATTTGGAAAGAGAGGACCTGGATTATCGATGTCCCTCAAGCCGTTGACGTGCGCTTCAATCAGAGCGCATTCGAGCTGTTGCACCGCGACATCAAGCGCATCTGCGACTTCTTCGCCAAGCACGCAGTCAAACGAGATCCGATGAAGATAACCACGGATCTCTGGGAACGATATCAACGGGCAAGACTCTAGAAGCCTGCCTCACTGAAGGATCAGAACACAAGGAACCGGTCCTGCACGGCATCGCCGGGGGGGCGCATGCAGCTGAGAGGCATCTCGATGCCTCCATCAGACAAACCAGACGAAGCAGGTAATTTGGACTTCAAGAGAGCCGCCCTGCTCCATGCTTTGACCAACCGCTAGCGCAGTCTCCGAACCGTATTGCCTCATTCGACGACCGTGGGATCTCCCCCTTCGAATGTGGGATGACTATCTGCGTACGATGTGCCGAGCGCCAAATGGCGACCTCACAT
>SPBW01000073.1 GCA_004525685.1 Candidatus Atribacteria bacterium | reverse complement strand
GTAATCCACTCACTGATGCCTTGCTTGACGTATTTGGAATCCGTGTATAGCTCGACGTCGCTTTGGATTTTAAGTTCGCGCAGCGCGGAGATCGCTGCCATCAGTTCCATTCGATTGTTGGTCGTGTCCCGATCGCCGCCAGAGATCTCTTTGCGTAAGGAGCCGCTTATGAGAATGGCTCCCCAGCCACCTGGGCCAGGATTGCCGCTACAAGCGCCGTCAGTATAGATGGTTACAGTTGCCACGATGCGAAGAGGCTATCCCATTTACGAGTTCTTGTCACCCGGCACATCAGCCAACAGAGATGGAGGAGTTCTATACCGCGCGAACGTGTTCCCAGTCAGAGACTGTGCCGGATGGCCGACGCACTCTGCATTATCAAGAACAGCTTGGGCGATTCTGAGCTTGCCCGCAGGAGTACCGTGATTGTTCTGAGATCTGCCGTTGCTTGTCTGCCAGCCGAGAACTACCATCTGGCTATCCTGATCATCAAGAGGTGCGTTCATGAGTGAGCCCCAACTGCGGCTGATCACAGGCGACAGCTATCTGTGCGAACAGGCATTGGCTGTTCGAGAAGCTGCACTGGCGAGCATCGACCCGCACATGGAGCGCCATGGCCTCTTTGCTGACGAGATGGATGTCTCGGCTTTGGATGTCGAGCTTCGTTCGTGTTCGCTGTTTGCGCTTGGCCGTCACTTCATCCTGCGTAGAATCGAGAAGAGTCGGTCTGCCAAGACACTCGCAGCCTCGCTAGGCAAAGGCATTCCTGAAGGAACCTACGTCACGCTGCTATCTGCTCCCTTGAAAGCGACAAATGGGATACTCAAGGCAGTCCAGACCAAAGCCAAGTCGCTGGGCGAGGATGCCGTAGTGGTTCTTCCAACACTCAAGGGGACACAGTTGCAGCGTGAAGCACGAAGGATCTTGGAACAGTCAGGAGTGACGTTTGCACCGGCTGTGGCCCGGCTGTTAATGACAGAGTGCGGCGACGACCTGTTGTCACTGCAAAACGAAGTGATGAAGCTACGAGCGTTTGGGGGGCAAGACTTGATCGAAGAGGCAGCGGCTCGCCGACTGTGCTTCAATCATACCGAAGCGACGGTGTATCCATTCTACGATCGACTGGGAGAGGGTCAATTGCCTGCTGCCCTTGGCGAGCTTCGTGAGCTACGAGAAGACTCAGGGCGTATCGTGGGAGGAATCATTCACCACTTGACACGATTGACGATGGTACGCCTGTTGCTGGATCAGCGTCACGCTCAAGCCCAGATTGCTACGATGATGGGAATGCAAGATTGGCTCTGCAGAAGACTGATCGGGCAAGCAAAGCGCAGACCATTCAACGATCTGCTCTCGGCTCTGCGATTGGGGATCAAATTAGATCAGCGCATCAAGCAGGGGCGCATTGCCTCTGATGATGCGCTGATGCAATTGATTCTTGCAGCCACGAAGACTGCTACTGTTCCTGGGTAACCTTCGCCGGGATGAAGGACGAGAAGAACGTCTTCTCCATCAGCAATCGACTGACAACGAGGGCACAGAACAGGCTGCCCAACACTCCGATTCCCAATGTGACGGCGAAGCCGCGAATGGGACCCGTTCCCAGCATGAGCAGGATGAGTGCTGTGATCAATGTCGTGATGTTGGCGTCGAATAGCGTGGATAGGGATTTCTCAAATCCCGCGCGTACCGCTGCCAGTGGCGACTTGCCAGTTCTCCGCTCTTCCTTGATGCGTTCAAAGATGATGACATTGGCGTCCACAGTCATGCCGATCGTCAGGATGATACCAGCGATACCTGGGAGCGTGAGGACAGCGCCGAATATCTTCAAGGCGGCGAACACGATCAGCATGTTCAGCACAAGCGTGAAGTTGGCGACAAACCCCAACATGCGGTAGAACGCGAACATGTAGATCAGGATGAGAACGAAGCCGATGGCAATGGTCATCATGCCTCTGCGAATCGAGTCGGCACCCAACGAGGGGCCAATCGTCGTCTCATGCTCAATCTTGACACTTACCGGCAATGCACCGGCTCGTAGGGCGATGGCCAGCGTGAAGGCCTCTTCCTGATCGAAGTTGCCCGAAATCGAGGTCTTGTCAATGACCTGTCGCCATCCCTGCAATGCTGCCTCTTTGATGGACTCTCTCACGGCCGCGACACTGACGATATTTCCGTCCAACATGATGGCAAGAAGATCGCCTACATCCATGGCATTGATGATCTCGACAAAGGCTTCGGCACCCTCGCGTGTGAATTCGAGTCGAACCTCTGGCGTCGCGCCCAATACACCCACGGGCGTGCTGGCCGTTGCGTCTGCAAGTGCAGCACCACTGAGAAGTGACGGTTTCTCGAGGATGTACTGAATTCCTTTCTCGTCACGAACAGGAAGCCGTGTTCGCAGCCATGCCGTCATCTCGCTATCGCCGAGAACGGGAACGATGTCATCGAGCGGGTTGCTGCCGACATCCAATACGCGGTAGAAATCGAGCTGGGCCGTCTGTCCAATAAGACTGCGCGCGGCCTCTGTGTTCGTTGCGCCAGGAAGATTTACCAGGACCTGATTGTCACCAAACGTCCGAATCTCAGGATTGACCAATCCATATTGGTCTGTACGGTTGTTGAGGATGGCAATGACTTGACTGACGGCCTCGGCTTTCCTCTCCTCAGAAGCCAACTCGAAGTCGACGATTCTTCCATCCTTCTCTTTGATCGGGCCATAGGGGCTGAGAACCATGCGAACACCGCCCTGGAGGTCAAGGCCCAACTGGACGACCTTATCCAATGGCCAGAAGGGGAATACAAAATACAGTGCAGCGGCGAGGACTGTGATGACAACGCCGGCGCGAATCCAATCGCTCCGAGTGAAGTGGTGGTGAGCCATGCGATCTCCCTTACTTGTCCTTCTTCTGAATGACGCTGCTCTTGGCAACCTTCAGCTTTGCGCCATCTTCAAGCACGATGACTACGGCTGTGTCACCGATCGAATCGATTTCGCCGTAGATGCCGCCTGCCGTAATAACATTGTCGCCTCGCTTCAGGCCGGTCATGAGTTCGGTCATCTTGGCCTGACGCTTGCGCTGCGGGCGAATCAACATGAAATAGAATATGGCTCCGAACACAGCGAACAGGATGAGCATAGACTGCCAGCCGCCGCCAAAAACAGACGACGCGGGGGCATCTGCCGCTGTCCCATCTCCGCTGACCTCATCGGCCATGGCGACAAGTCCCATTCCGAGAAGCATCGCACACATTAAAACCGTAATCCATCGTTTCATTTCATCACTCCTTGGCAGCGATCCAATGCCGATAGATGCCCATCGAAAGAAAGAGCGCACCGGCCAATCCGAACGCTGCTGCGATCATGATCTCTCGATTTCCTGGGAGCTGCCGATGCAGAACGACGGCCCGCTCCAACAAGAAGAACAGATCGGCCCACAGTATAACGTAGAGAATCATCGAGATCGACATCCGTGTTCGAGGTGAAATGCTCGTACTCCGGGCCGTTGCGTCGTAGGCCAGGGTTGCTATGGGAATCAGCGTCCACAACCAAGGGAGGAGCCCCGGAACATCCAGCAACGCAAGGATGATTAGTACGAGAAGGTGTCCGGGGAGGAGGGAAAGCAGATTCGATGACGGTTGAGGATTTGAAGGGGCTCTGCGCCCTAGAAACACCAAATAGGCTGATATAATGATGGTCTCGATTCCGACGACCAGGAGAACATCGAACGATAGATTGCCGATAACGGCAGCGATTCCAGCCAATGCGAGGATGAAGGGAATGGACCAAACAGGAAGCGACTTGCGCATGCTAAATCTCCGGTAGAAGCCAAATCGCGATAGCAAACATCAGCCCGAACCCCAACATGTCGGTTACCGTTGTTAGGAAGATGCCAGACACCAACGCCGGATCCTTGCCCAACTTCCGCACAAAGAGAGGGATGGCAACGCCGCAGGCACCGGCGATGATCATGTTGAGGGCCATCGCCAAGAAGACGGCAATTCCCATCAGAATCTGGCCCTTCCATAGATAGGTAATGACACCGACCGTGGCGCCGATGAGGACGCCGTTTGCCACTCCCAACAGAGTTTCCTTCCCCAACAGCCTCCAGCCCAATGATCGATCCAACTCCCCCAATGCCATTCCACGCGTGATGATGGTGACAGTCTGCATGCCTGCACTTCCGCCCTGCCCAGCAATAATGCCCATCAAGACAGCCAAGGCAGCGACCTTGGCAATGGCAACCTCGAACAGTCCCACCACGGCTGCGGCAGCGAGCGCCGTCAGTAGCCGTACATAGAGCCATGGCAATCGGAGCTTCAATGACTGTGCCCAGGTCGTATCAACACCCTCTTCAGATGGCACGCCAGCCAATCCGTAGATGTCCTCAGTGGCCTCTTCTCGGATGACGTCGATGACATCGTCAAATGTGATTACGCCCAGCAGCTTGTTCTCACTGTTCACGACCGGGAGCGCGAAGTAGTTGTATTTGTCGAAGATGTGGGCGACATCCTCGGCATCTGCATCTACAGGGACGGATATGGCGTCGCGAATCACGAGATCACGCAGACTCCGGCTGGGGTCAGCCAAGGCCATGTCTCGCAAGGAGAGTACGCCGAGCAAGCGGTTCTCGTCATCCACTGCATAGGCATAGTAGACGGTCTCCGCGTCTTTCACTCGACTACGCAAGTGATGGATGGCGTCCTGGACAGTCATCGTCAAGGACAGCGGAACAACTTCAGGAGACATAAGCCCGCCAGCTGAATCGGGAGGATAAGCCAGAAGGTCGGACAGCACCTTGGCATCAGATCGGCTCAGTCGCGAGAGGAGTTCCTGCTGGATGTCATCTGACAGCTCAAACAAGAGGTCTGCTGCATCATCCGGGTCCATTCGCGAGAGGATCTCGCTGGCTTCCTTGCGATCGAGTTGAACGACCAGTTCTGCGGAATCGTCAGGATCCATCTCGCCCAAAGGCTCAGCTGCTGCGTTGCGAAGGAAGAGTCGATGAATCAGGTCTGTCGCTTGATTTTGAGACAGATCGACGAGAATCTCAGCAATGTCTGCAGGGCTCTGCTTCATGAGCTCTCTCAAGATGATCTTTCGCTCTTCCATCGCTCCTCCCTACTGATCCAACTCGCGCGACCTACAGGATGTGATGATCGTCTGTTGTTTGGCAAACATCGAGTGCCCTTCCTGTGGAAGCCATCGTTCCTGGCAGTGTGCAAGTCTACATCATATCCTTCGAACACAGATCACTGGCTGAATGGAGGAGAACGCAATGGCAGACAAAGGACGACGCTCGGCGGTGATGGCACCTGAGGCGATGGTTGCCACCAGTCATCCGCTGGCAGTTGGGGCTGGCATCGAGACACTCAGGCAAGGCGGAAGGGCCATGGATGCCGCTATTGCGGCCAATGCTGTCTTGGGCGTTGTGGAGCCGATGAGTTGCGGTCTCGGAGGCGATGTCTTTGCGATCGTCTGGGATGCGAGCACAACGTCTCTTCACGGATTCGATGGCTGCGGGCGGGCTCCCTCGCGCATGACGCGTGATGCCTATGCACAACGAAACCTTGACCGAATTCCGCTACGTGGGCCACTGACGTGGACTGTGCCGGGCTGTGTGGATGGATGGTTTGCGCTGCACGAACGGTTCGGGCGGCTTCCGATGAGCGACATCCTGGCGCCTGCCATTGGGTACGCTACGCACGGGTTCCCTGTTTCTCCTGTGATTGGACGGGATTGGAGTCAGGCCGCAGAACTGCTTCTCAAGGATCCGGGAGCCCTATCGACCTATCTGCCGCAAGGCCGTGCTCCACGTATTGGAGAACGATTTCGTAATCCTGATCTTGCAGCGACGCTGTCCGCGATTGCGCGCGAGGGTCGAGACGCGTTCTACAGCGGCGAGATTGCCGCGCGACTCGTACAGGCATCATCCCGACTGGGTGGGCTTCTTGCTGCCGAGGATCTAGCAGCGCACACATCGACCTGGGTTTCGCCTGTCTGCGTTCCACATGCTGGCTATGACGTGTGGGAACTCCCGCCGAGCACGCAGGGGTTGGCAGCACTTCAGATGCTTCGCATTCTCGATGGGTTTGATCTGAAGGCAATGAGACACAACGGTGCTGACTATCTCCATCATCTGATTGAGGCGAAGAAACTCGCCTATGCCGACCGTGCCCGCCACTATGCAGATCCAGCGTTTGCCGACGTCCCTGTTGCCGACCTCATCTCTGCTGAGTATGCCGATCGCCAGCGATCGCGTATTTCAGCGAGCCAGGCGGCACGTGAAGTGCACCCAGGAGATCCAAGGCTTCGAAACGGAGACACCGTTTACTTGACAGTGGTTGATGGCGATCGAAATGCCGTGTCATTCATCCAAAGCATCTACCACGGGTTTGGCTCGGGCATCGTTCCCGAGGGGCTTGGATTCGCCATGCAGAATCGTGGCCATCTCTTCCACCTCGACCCGGATCATCCCAATACCTTGGAACCGGGGAAACGGCCCTTTCATACGATCATCCCGGGCTTTGTCACCAAGAACGAGAGGCCTGTTTTTTCTTTTGGCGTGATGGGGGGCGACATGCAACCCCAAGGGCACGTGCAGGTGCTGCTTAATCTGATGGATTTTGGGATGGACGTTCAACAAGCAGGCGATGCCATTCGTTTCAGGCATGATGGTTCGGCAACGCCGACAGGTGACACGATGCTCGATGGAGGCGTCGTGCATCTTGAGCCAGGGCTGCCCGAAGAAACGATCAAGAGGCTGGCTGCCAAGGGGCACACGATCCGCGTGAGCGACGCAGGATTCGGTGGCTATCAAGGTATCTGGATTGATCCAGATACAAACATGCTTCACGGCGGATCCGAACCGCGCAAGGATGGCTGTGCGCTTGGCTTCTGAAGATGACAACACCAGATCCCAATGAGCTGCTGTTGCTTGCGGTTTCCTTGCAGAAACCGCCTGTGGGTTGGATTTTGCGGCTAGGGTTACCACGTGGCCCTGTGCGTCACAGTCGCCTGTGGCAACTGTGCTTGGATAGGTATGGAGCCTGATCTGCGGATGACTTGATCTTCGGTTGTTTGCAGTCGGTTTCACCAACCGCTGTTGGACGGGCTATGCTGAGTTTGCGCGAGAAGGAGGGTGCGTGGCGACACGAGGCATTCAGCTGCTCAAGGAGCGAGGGATTGCATTCGAGGTTCTCACCTATCGATATGACAAGATGGGAGCGCGTGTTGCTGCTGAAGCAATTGGGCAACCCGAAGGCATCGTGCTCAAATCCTTGGTGTTTCAAGCCGACGATAGATCATTCCTCTTCGCCCTCGTCAGCGGGGACGTCCATGTTAGCCTCCGCAGCCTAGGCCGCGCTTCAGGACACAAACACGTGGAAGCGGCCTCTCCGCGAGACGCGGAACGTATCACAGGCTACCAAGTTGGGGGGATCAGTCCGCTGGGATCACGCAGTGCCCTGCCCGTACTCATCGATGAGGCGGCGACGCGGCATGAGTCTCTGATCATCAATGCAGGCGGACGGGGAACCCTCGTCCGCCTGGCAACGTCCGATCTGATAGGGATCACGCATGCCGTGGTGGCAGACATCCGCGGCATCTAGCTGCCTGCGTCAGTCAAGGCCTCCAGATCATCGAGCATGGTTCGAATCACGTCGAACCCTCCCTGCCAGAAGGCTTCTGTTCGTATGTCGAAGCCAGCTTCGTCGAGGATAGCGATGGGGGCCATGGATCCGCCGTAGGAAAGGATCTTCAAGAACTTGGGCACAAAGGCTTCGCCCGTACGCTCGTACTCCCGATAGAGTGACAAGACCAACAACAGCCCGAATGCGTAGGCGTAGCAGTAGAAGGGCACTTGGTAGTTGTGGGGAATACTGGTCCATTCCCAGCGGAAGTCATCGGACAGCTCGATGGAATCGCCGAATTGCGTCTTCAGGTTCTCTAGATAGAGATCCGACAGCTGCTCCGCCGTCGCGCCCCCAGCTTCAATGAGTCGATAGGCTTCGCGCTCAAACAACACGAAAAACGACTGGCGTAGCACGGACGCATACGAGTCGTCAACAAACTTGGCAAGCAAGGACTTGCGCACAGCAGGATCTGACTCCTCAGATAACCATCGCTTGAGAAGGAGAATCTCGATGAAGTTGGACGCCGTCTCGGCCAGTGGAAGCGATGAATGGAACGTGAGGGGGGAGTGGTCGGCGGCGAGAAGTGAATGGATGGCATGACCCAGCTCGTGCCCCAGCGTCGACACATCGTCCAGTCTATTATTGTAATTGACGAGAACCCAAGGGGTTTTATCAGGGACGACGCCGTAGCAGAACGCGCCCGTGTCCTTACCAATTCGAACCTCGGAATCCAGGTGGTTCTCTTCCAACACGCGCTTTGCTAGTTCGGCGATCTCTGGCGAGAAGGCTCTCATCGTTTCCAGAACCTGCGTTGCGCCGTCGGCGAACGGAACTGTCTTCTCGACATCGCTGATTGGTGCATAGATGTCGTAGCGTCGCAGTTTGGCGACATCCAACCATTTGGCTTTCAGCCCGAAGTAGCGGTGATACACGAGGGCATTCTTCTGCGCTGAAGACAGGAGCGAATCGACGACATCGTCTGGTAAGTCGTTGACCAGATTCCGTGCCGCGATGGCCGAAGGCATGCCACGCATGCCGACATTCTCAGCATTCCAGTCGCCCACGACGTAGGAGTAGATCTGCCCCAACACCCCGCCATGCCTAGCATAGACCTTGTTGATGGCGCGATAGGCGGCGGCACGCAAGTCGGGATTGGCACTGCGCGTCATGACGATGGCCTCGGTCCGCGTCACGGTCTTCAACTGGCCGTCAACCTCCACATCGTAGGTGAAGTCGTTGGTGAGCATATCGTAAAGGGTGACGTGGCCATTGACGCCGTTGACGTTCTTCAGATTGATGACCTGCTCTTCGGCCTCAGACAGGGTATAGGGGGCAAAGCGTCGCAACGATTCAAGGTAGTACAGCAAATCCCCGGCAGATGCCATCAAGCGCTTTGCGTTCTCCTGATCGAGTTTCTTCCACCAAAGCTGGAAGAACATCGTTCGATTCTGAGCATCGGCCAACACCTTGTCGATGAGACCTCGAAATGCCAGCGCCTCCGAGTGGCTCGTCTGCGTAGAGAGCCACAACGCGGCATAGCCGTTGAGCTGTTGGATGCGGTATCCGATCCCCTCTACCTGCTTCAACACGCCAGCAAATGTGGCTTCATCGATGAACGCAGCGAGGTCGTCGCGAACGTGCGCAAAGGCAGCCACCGCGTCTTCCAGTTGAGTGAACACGGCGTCCATTGCTGGACCTTTAGATTCTGATATAAGATCGGAGAGCGTCCATCGTCCCTGCTTGTACTTTGTTTCTGACATGGTTTCCTTTCTTGTCTGGCTAGGCAAGCGATCCGTCGAGCCCAAGTTCTGACGCTGCTTCTTTCATCCCTTCGATCACATCGGCAATCAGCTCGGCGCGTTCTAGGCCCAACATGTCGATACCCTTCTGGATAATGTCGCGATCAGCGCCTGCCGCAAACGCCTTGTCCTTCCACTTCTTTTGAACTGACTTGACGGTAAGGTCGTGCAAGCTCTTGGATGGGCGCACTAAGGCACAGGCCGTAACTAGCCCCGTTAGCTCGTCAATCGCGAACAGCACCTTCTCCATCTCATGCACGGGCTCGATGTCTGTACAAATGCCCCATCCATGTGACACGATGGCATGGATATACTCCTCGGGCCAATCCTGCTCGCGCAAAATGCGTTCGGTCTTGAGGCAGTGCTCTTGAGGATAGCGTTCGTAATCCAGATCATGCGCCAATCCAATGACGCCCCACTTGTCTTCATCCTCTCCTCGCTTGCGTGCCATGTAGCGCATGACGGCTTCGACAGTCAAGGCGTGGTTGATGAGTCGATCGCTCTGGTTGTACTCCGTGAGCAAGGCGAAGGCTTCCTCGCGCGTGGGAATGTGCATGAACCCTCCCTGTCTATAGTCCCTGAGTTTCCTAATGGCCAACTCTACTGCGTGGCTGCG
>SPBW01000030.1 GCA_004525685.1 Candidatus Atribacteria bacterium | reverse complement strand
TCAGCGACGCATGAAGGTCCCGTCAGCTCGATCAGAGAAACCTCTGGCCAAGTCCATGGGCACATGAATCGTGTTGGATTGGCTCCTGAGCTAGAGCTGGTCGAGGTTTATCATAACTACGATCCACAGAACGAGGATGAAAACAGAATCGACGTGCTGGGAGCGTTCCTTGCCTGGCCGCAGATCTACAAGCAACAGCTCCTTCGAGTGCTGGGTGAGCCATTGACGACCACGATCTGGGAGGGGGGAGATGCGATTACCCCCTTCACGCTTGTTGATGAGCGAGCCGAGTGGGTTGGGCAATCGCTCGAGCGTTTGAAGGCGCACACCAATCTGGATCAACAGTTTGACATCCTCTCGCGCGTGGCCCTGGTGCGTCCGTCTGAGGACGCTGCCAGGTTCAAGGACATCTACGAACAGTCTGGGCGCAGCATTCAAGCCGTGCTCGATAAGCAGAACGAAGATCTTGCCGCTACGCCAACGGGTGGGTGGATCGATCCTCCCTATTGCGATGGCAAGGTGTTGCACCTGTCGAAAGTCGCGCAGAACAGAGAGGCGTACAACAAGGCAACGACGCACGAAGAGCTGCGCAAGGCCTATTGCTTCTGTGCGCTGGTTCGAGAAGCCAAGAACCCGAAGATTGATCCCATCTTCTGTTTCCGGGCCGCAGGATGGGCGAGGCAGTTTTGGGAGCCGATTCTTGGCACAGAGTTCCAGCATTGCGAGATCACCCACTCGATCTTGAAGGGCGATCGCTTCTGTGCCTGGGATTATCAGCTGCCATAGCAGGCGCAACGACAGCAAGGCACTCTACTTGAGAAGTCGTGTTTCTGAGAGCAGATCTGGCTCAAGCTGCAGTAGGGCGGCTGCTGAAACTTATGACGCGTTGATGAGAACCTAGGAATGGGCGTCCTCTCCTTGGCTATGACAAGGGGCGGACGTCGGGGGCCGTCTTCACAACCTCATTGATTCGCCCTTTTCTCTAGTCCCCAAGCGCATGAACCCAATCTCTGATGCCATCGATCGGTCTGGCAGCTTGATAGTTTCCGACCATTCGTGCTACATTGCCTCGGTCAAGGAGGCAACATGAAACGACTACTATTGGCAGCAATTCTTGTTGGGGTACTTGCGTTTACGGCAGTAGCGCAGACGTACATCGTGGGATCGGATATCCCTTGGAAACCGTTTGAGATGATCACGGCCGATGGCGAGTTCTTCGGTTTTGATCTGGATCTCATGCGTGCCATCGCCATTACGGCAGGCTTTGAAATCGAGATCCGTAATGTCGCATTCGATGCCATTATTGAGGAAGTGCGAGCAGGTCGCCTTGACATTGGAGCGTCTGGATTCACCATCGACGAAGGTCGCAAACAGACAGTCGACTTCTCCAATCCCTATTTCCTATCCAATCAAGCGGTCGTCATCCGTAAGGATTCCGGCCTCAATATCGTGACAGCGCTTGCCGGAGAAGGTCCCAAGAAAGCAGTCGGCGCACAGAACTCGACGACGGGTTTGTGGTGGGGCGAGGATAATCTCAGCGCATTCGGCGTTGTCATCAATGGCTATGAGACCTATCCGGCAGCCATTCTCGACCTGATTAATGAACGGATTGATGCCGTCATCCAGGATGAGCCAGCGTCGAAGGCGTCGATTGCCGCGTATCCTGAGCTGTTAACCGTGGCGGGCATCATCAATACCTACGAGTACTTCGGCTTCCTCGTGGCGAAGGGCGACCCTGATGGGCTGCTTCCGCGGATTAACACCGCGCTTGCCACGCTCGGATTGACCGTGGTCGACGCTGTGGGCGGCCTACAGGAATTGGTCATCGCAGAAGGAAGCGTGATTGAGGCCTTGCTGCAGATCTACTTCGAACCCGACCCAGTCGATATCACGGCAGCATGGGAAGTCTGCAAGAGTAATATCTTGAGCGGAGATCTTGACGGCTTCATCACCTGCATGAAGGCGGAATTGGGTCTCTAGTTCGACCCGAGGAGACATGATCGACTGGGAGCCGCTGTGACTCCCAGTCGATGTCTTCACGAGGAGGCGCTCCCATTCAGTACATCGTGCGTCTTGGCCCCTATATCCCCAATTTGCTACGTGCGACGGTTATCAACATTGAGTTGTTAATCGGGCTGATTGCCGTGGGCTATGTCTTTGGCACGCTCGTTGCGCTGTTGCAGGTCTATGGGGGCAGGGCTCTGTGTACCGTGGCGCGAATCTATGAATGGATCTTCCGCAGCATCCCAGCGCTCGTCTTGATCTTTCTGTTCTACTTCGGGCCACCAAGGTTTGGCGTCAATGTGACCGGGTTCACCGCTGCGATGTTCGCTCTTGGGTTTCGCTCGTCGGCGTATCAATCCCAGATCTTCCGCGGGGCCATTCAGTCGGTTCCCACCGGGCAGATGATGGCGGCACGCTCCATGGGCATGAGCCGCATTCGCGCCATCTTCACCATCATCCTGCCGCAAGCATTCCGGCTCTCGATTCCCGGATGGACGAACGAATTCTCGTCGGTCATCAAGGATACGACGCTTGCCTACGCTGCGGGATTCAATGAAGTCCTTCGAACGGCTCGCATCGTCTATGACACAGATATGACGTTGGCGATGGCAGTATTGGTGTTTGTTGCGCTGATCTTTATGGTCTTGACGCTATTGGGGAATGCGGCCATGGGGTTTGTAGAACGCAGATTTAGGATTCCTGGCCTAGAGGTCCCTGGGCATGAGAAGGCGCGACAGATGTCGCTTGGATCATCTGGGCGCGGCCGAGGATAAGGGATATGGGGAGATAGCATGCTGCTACGCGTCGAAGACATCCACAAACAGTACGGGAAAGACAAGGTCCTGTGTGGGGTCTCGTTCACGATGAACAAGGGCGAGACCAAGGTCATTATCGGCCCTTCGGGTACAGGTAAAAGCACGCTGCTTCGCTGCATCAACCGCTTGACGCCGGCGGATCAAGGCCGCGTATGGCTCGATGATGAAGAACTCACGCACACGCGCACCAACATCAACAAGATCCGTGCTGAGATTGGCTTCGTCTTCCAGAGCTTCAACTTGTTTGCGCATCTGACCGCGTTGGGCAATGTCCGAATCGGTCCGATGAAGGTGAAGCGCATGAACAAGAAAGACGCGACAACGCTTGCGATGGAAGAGCTGGAGCGTGTAGGGCTTTCAGACAAGGCGGGTGCCTATCCCGCCGAACTCTCTGGTGGGCAACAGCAGCGTGTGTCGATCGCCCGTGCGTTGGCTATGTTCCCCAAACTCATCTTGTTTGATGAGCCGACGTCGGCTCTCGACCCCGAGCTTATTGGCGAGGTGCTCGAAGTCATGGTCAGCCTGGCCAAAGAAGGCATGACCATGCTTGTTGTGACTCATGAGATGGGATTTGCGCGCGCCGTTGCTGACGAAATCATCTTCATGGAAAACGGCGTCATTGTCGAGCAAGGTCCACCCAAGCAGATGTTCACCAATGCGAAACATCAGCGAACCGGCGAATTCCTGAACAAGATCAGTGAGCTGTATGGGGAGACAGGCTAGTGTCATTCGAATGGGAGTGGTTCCCAAAACTGGCTGAGGGCTTGCCCCTCACATTGCAGATTACGTTCTCGTGTATTGCCATTGGCATCGTCCTGGGCGTATTGCTTGCGCTCGGCCGCGTCTATGGCCCCCGCTTCTTGCGAGGGATCTGCATCGTATACATCCAGTTCTTCCGCGGAACGCCGCTTCTGGTTCAGCTGTTCATTGTCTACAATGGCTTGCCCAACCTGGGAATCACGCTCACTGCCCTGCAAAGCGGCATCCTCGCGTTGGGACTCAACACGGCTGCGTATCAAGCCGAATACTTCCGCGGTGCCATTCAAGCTGTTCGCGGAGGGCAAATGCTGGCAGCGCGCTCACTGGGAATGAGCCTTCCCCAGGCCATTCGTTACGCGATTCTGCCTCAAGCCTTTCGCCTCGTTCTTCCGGCATGGTCCAATGAGTTCATTCTCATGCTCAAGTACTCATCTATCGTGTTTACGGTCACACTGCTGGACTTAATGGGTAAGGCAAAGCGTCTCTCTGCACGCGATAGCCGTTCCTTCGAGGTATTTCTTGTGGCCGCGCTCTTCTATCTCGTGCTCGTATTCGTCGCGACGATGCTTCTTCGGTTGTTGGAGAATCGCGTTCGCATTCCTGGGCTGGGCGCGCCTTCGCAACATCGCTAGGATGGTACTTAACCCATTGCTAAAAAAGAGGCGGTTCCCGTTGGCTATCGAATTTCCTCCTGATGTTCGCAAACACCTTATCGGCTCGATCAAGCAGTTCTTCGCCGACAGCTTGGATCAAGATATCGGCGAGCTGAAGGCGGCTTTGCTCCTTGATTTTGTCATTAAGGAGATGGGGCCAGCCATTTACAACGGCGCGGTCTTGGATGCACAGGCGCGAGTTCAAGAATTCGTGGCCGAGTTGGACGGCATCTGCTTCGAAGCCGAATCGGGGTACTGGAAGAAATAGCCTCCCTGATCTGTGCTAGATCTCGCTTGGTGATGTTATTGCATTGCGCAAGCTGCTGTTCGACAATGGATCTAGCATATCCCCTACGAGGTGAATCGATGACGCCAAGCATTCATGGACACGAGGTCATGCGAAAGATGATCGAATCGAAGCAGTCTTACACGCAGAGCGCTCTCCGAATCGCGATTGGTGAGTGGTTTGGCGAAGGCGCGCGTTTCCACACATGCTCTGCGAACGACATGACAGCTGATGAGTTGATCGCCTTTCTGGCCGCGCGTGAGAAGTTCTTCTCGCATGACGATGGCTTCAGAGTCGACGAGACACAAATCTGCGAGGATGCATGAGCCCTTCTAGCCGACAATTGCCGAATCGCATCGAGACGGAGCGGCTGATTCTACGACCTTTCTCAGGCGCAGATGCTGCGTGGTACTACGCAATGAGTCTGAGGAATCGCGACCACTTGCGCCGCTATGAATCGGGCAACGTGGCCATGTCACTTGAGAGTGAAGAGCACGCCAGAACGACTCTGGGAGAAATGGAGGCCTGCTGGAATGAAGGCGTCTGTTACTTCGTCGGCGTTCTTGACAAGCTGCGCGACGAGTTTGTCGCGCAGTTGTATGTCGGGCCATTTGCCACAGAACCCGTGGACTACATCATCGGATACATGGCCGATTGCGCGCACGAGGGGCAGGGCTATGTCACCGAGGCAGTGACTGCGATCGTGGCCTCGATCTTCGACAATCTGGAAGCAGATCAAGTGCGCATTCAGTGCGATGAGTCCAATGCGCGCAGTCGCGCAGTGGCTGAACGCTGCGGCTTCCTTCTGGACAGAGTCTTCCCTGAGGAGAAACAGGGAGCCGATGGCCATTCCGCGATGTGCTCAACCACCAGCTATCTTCGGCTTCGAAGGGATTCTGTGTGAAGGCGATGTGCAGGCATCTGGATGGTTGGTTGAGCCAGCACAGCGCGGATTGGAGGTGCGAACTTGGGAACGCTTGAGAGGCTGCTGTTGTGGATGCCGCGAGTTCTGGCGATGGCGCTCGCGCTCTTCTTGGCGATGTTTGCCATGGACGCGTACGTCGAAGGTGCGGGCTTCTTAGAGACCAGCAGAGACTTCTTTGCCCATCTCCTACCATCCTTCTGCGTGCTCGTGATCCTTGTCGTCGGCTGGCGCCGTGACGGCTTGGCCGCGCTCGGATTTCTGCTGTTAGCGGGCACCTTCTTCGTTGCGCTGTCCGGCTGGAGGAGCCCTCAAGCCTTGATGTTGGTACTTCCCCCGCTTGGCGTGGGCCTTGCCTTTGCTGCGCGGATGTGGCTGATCCGTAAATCGAACGGGGCGTCTGATGCAGCCTCTTCGGATAACGGATGAAGCGACAGACACCTGCGTACTCATGGGCCCTTGTTGACGCCGACGGTACGCTGTTTGACTTTCAGCGTGCCGAGGCCATCGCGCTAGAGATCACACCGACTCAACTGAGCGTCTCAGCTCCCAGGCAGTTCGCGGACACATTCCATGCGATCAACGCGGAACTGTGGCAGGCGTTTGAAGCAGGACTCTTGAGCGCTCGAGACGTACGCACGCAACGCTTTCGGCGCGTCTTCGAAGTCCTTGGCCTTCCAGGAGATCCGCACGTCTTCAGCGAGGCCTATCTGCAGAACCTGATCAAGGAATCGACGTTTCTTGAAGGCGCCGAGCGCTTCCTGCAGAGGATCACGAGCCGTGTCGGCCTCGTGCTGCTAACCAACGGGTTCGCCGACGTCCAGCATGCACGGATTGCTCGGCTAGGGCTTAGCGATGTGTTCGATCACGTAGTCATTTCAGAAGAAGTCGGCGTATCCAAACCCCATCCCGGCGTCTTCGACATCGCCTTTGACAGGATGGGGAATCCTGCCAAGCATGACGTGCTCATACTCGGCGATTCGCTGTCGTCGGATATCCGCGGTGGGTTTGACTATGGCATCGATACCTGTTGGTACAATCCGCAGCAGCACGTCAATACGACAAACCTCACGCCGACCTATGAGATCCGGGATCTGAATGAGGCAGCAGCGATTCTGGTTCGACAGGCTGCCGATCATGATTGACGTGTCGCGCGATCCGCTACGGCAGGCCTATGACAACGAGGCGAATACGAGGGATCGTCAGGCGCTTCCGGCCTGGAAGAAACGTGAGCGTGAGGCCTTCTTCTCAGAGTTTCGCAAGCGTGGCCTGCAGCGTCTTCTGGAAGTCGGCGCAGGCACAGGTCGGGATAGCCGGTACTTCCAGGATGCGGGATGTGATGTCACGTGCATCGACTTGTCATCCAATATGGTTCGCCTCTGTCAAGACAAGGGCCTGGACGCACGCGTGATGGATGTCGCCGCATTGTCGTTCCCCACAAACTCGTTTGATGGTGTCTACGCCTTCAACAGCCTTCTCCATCTCGAGAAAAGCGAGCTTCCTGATGTGCTTCTAGAGATTCAACGGGTGCTGAATCCTGGAGGCCTGTTCTATTTCGGCACGTACGGAGGATTCGATCACGAAGGCATCTACCAGAACGACGATCACGTTCCCAAGCGGTTCTTCTCGTTCTATGATGATGAGCACCTTCGACGTGTCGTGGGCCAGTCCTTCGAGATTCTCGAGTTTCGCTCCGTCTCTCGAAATGTGAAGGATCTTCGATTTCAGTCTCTCTTGCTTCGAAAACCGTGCCAGATATACACTTGCTCTCGACGCGAAGGAGCATTACATGGACTTGAAGGAATTGGTGTCCACATCGAATCTCGCCGACATTGCCTTGATCAAATCTTTGCTTGATAGCGAAGCCATTTTCTATCTTGCTCAGGGGGAGAATTTTCACCTGCTGCGCCCGTTGATCGAGCCCGTTCGTTTTCTCGTCTCCGAAGCCGACTTGGATCGAGCCAAGCCGCTCATTGAGAGCATTCGCCTATCCTACGGGCCACTCGTCCATTCTTCTGGCGACGAAGACGCGTGATCCAAAGGCGGCCTTGGATGAGTCTTGCAGCGACTCTTCAGGTCCGATCCATCAACCGTGAGGGCTCATGAGGGGTGGGTTGAGATTGCCTGCGGATTTGGGCTAACAGCATGCCACCCAGCATGAGCGCGCACCCGATCATGCCTCGAACAGACAAGGTCTCGCTCAACAACAGCCATCCTCCTAGCACGGCGAAAACGGCTTCCATACTGAGAATCACGCTGGCAGGCGCTGGATCGACACGGCGTTGACCGACGATTTGGAGGGTGTAGGCAACGCCCACGGACAAGATCCCGGCATAGGCGATCATCCAGCCAGCTTGCTTGATGGTCGCCCATTGGATGGACTCGGCAAACGAAGCTACGCCCAAACTGAGTGCAGCACAGATAGCGAATTGAACCAAGGCGACTCGAAGCGGCGGCCATCGTCGAGCCAGCCAGCTGACGATGTGTACGTGTATCGCCCATCCGATAGCCCCTGCAAAGACCAGTGCGTCCCCCAGTGCAATCGAGAAACCGCCCACGACGCTCAACAGGTACATTCCGACAGCTGCGAGTCCGCATCCAGCCCACACAAACGCGCTCACGCGATGCCGACGAAGCAACCCGAGCAGCGGAACGATCACGACATACAAACCGGTGATGAAGCCCGCCTTTCCTGCTGTGGTGTGCACCAATCCCGCTTGCTGAAGATTCGCAGAGACGAACAATACCAACCCTGCCAATCCCGCAGCCATCCAGACTTGGTTCTGAGGAGTCGATGTGACAGCAGGCGTCGAGCGGCGACGAACAAGAAAAGCCGTCGGAACCAACACCAAAGCTCCAAGCGCAAAGCGGATGCCATTGAACGTGAACGGCCCAACGAATTCCATGCCTGCGCGTTGGGCAACGAATGCGAATCCCCAAATCGTAGCCGAAAGAAGCAACGTGGCGATTCCGCTGAGTTGACTCTTTGCGTTTGGCATGGCAGGGCAGATGGTACACGAGGAGTGGAAGGCGGCGAAGAACGAACCAAACGCGGTGGCGGGAGTAAATCGTGTATTCTGTCGTGAGGCATTGAAGGAGGCGCAGAGGATGAAACGGAAATCGATCGGATGGCTCATTCTGATTCTGGTGCTCTCATTGAGCACTGTGGCACTTGGAGTCTGTCGCACTGAAGTGGAAGACAACAACTCCGCGGCGTTTGCGGATCGGGTGGCGGACCTGCCTGGAAGTGGATGCATCGACGGGACGATTGGCGTGGTTGGCGATATCGACTATTACTTCTTCGATCTGAGTTCTGCTCGGTGGGTGACCATTGAAACGATCACCAACGAAGACACAGAAATCACGCTGCTAGATGCTGACGGCAACTTCATTGCGAGTAACGACGACATTGCGCTAGGCGTCATTTCGAGCAGCATCGAGAAGTACCTATATCCGGGCAGATACTACGTCCTGGTTTGGGAGCATGGCGACGACAACGTCATCTACTCCTACACACTAAACGTATACTCAGAAGGCTGTGCCACTGAGGTGGAAGACAACGATTCGCTGGGATTGGCCGATCATCTTGGCCAAATGCCGGGGACTGCTTGCGTGACGGGGACGATCGGCGTTGTCGGAGATCTGGATGTATTCTCGTTGACCGCGACTGAGGCAACGACACTGACGATTTCGACTATCACCAACGAAGATACAGAGATCTTGTTGATGGATGAGTCGGGGACGGTTCTCGCTGTCAATGATGACTATGTCGTGGGCGAATACTGGAGCTGGATTGAGAGAGACGTACTTCCCGGTACGTACTACATCATCGTGCATGAGCATGACGACGACAACGTGATCTATGACTACACGCTTTCCGTGTTAGGTACGTCCTGCATTTCTGAGATTGAGCCCAATGATGAGAGTGTCTTGGCAGACGCCATGGGAGCAGTGCCGGGGAATCTCTGTGCAATGGGCTCGATTGATCCGATAGGAGATCTGGACTACTACACGTTCACAGTCAGCACAGCTACGACCGTGACGATCTCGACAGAGACGTCAGGCGATACGCGTATTGCCCTGTTCGATGAGATCGGAAACATACTGGCAGAGAACGACGACGTATCTGTTACGGACACATCGAGCTGGATCAGTACAAACCTGCTGGCAGGGACGTACTATGTTGGCGTGCGCCAGTTTGCAAACTCCGACTGGATCCCCTCCTATACGCTCACAGTGACAGGAGACTAGAGCATAAAATCGAGTTGCTACGTGAGAGGCGCAACGCATCCAACTTGTCTG
Source organism: Candidatus Atribacteria bacterium (assembly GCA_004525685.1). Classification (GTDB taxonomy): domain Bacteria; phylum Bipolaricaulota; class Bipolaricaulia; order UBA7950; family UBA9294; genus SPBW01. The sequence goes on along the minus strand of SPBW01000030.1, from coordinate 7,049 downwards.
GGTGCGTTGCGCCGAACGATCATCTAGTCTTCCACGGCTCGAGCCGCGTTCACGCGTCCGTGCCCGTACAAGGGATCCTGCCCCGCTTTCCCAAGATCATCCGCCGAGTGCTGGAGTTCGCGCTCGATGTGAGATGGACTCATGTTGCCCCCATTCTTCTCAATGATCAGCGCGGCGACGCCGCACACATGTGGCGCCGCTTGGCTGGTCCCCGCGTACCAGGCGTACCACTGCCCGTTCGTGCAGTTGAGAACGAAGTCATACCAGTAGTAGGGAACCGCCGGATCGTAGTTCCCGCCCGGCGCAGCGAAGTCGATCTGCGGACCGTAATTGCTGTAGCTTGCGAAGTCGTCGAGGCCTACGGTCGGATCCAACGCCCAGCCAAGTGGTCCGGTTGCTGATACGCACACAGTGGCTCCGACGTCCGATGGACAGTGCACAAGTCCGCTGTCGCCTTGACCATTGAGGGAGTCGTTGCCAGCCGATGCAACAACGAGGACGCCCTGTTGATCTGCATAGTTGATCGCGTCCTTCACCAGATTGAGGAACTCGGCAACCTCGTTTGCTGCCACCCATGTCCCATCGTCATCGTAGAATCCGCCCTTGTCGAAATAGGCACCGAGGCTCATGTTGATGATGTCTACGTCGCAATCCACGGCGTACAAGATGGCTTCCAGCATCCAGTCGAAATCGCCGCTCCCGTTCGCAGACAAGACCTTGAGTGCAACGATCTCCGCATTGGGGGCCACGCCAATGACGCCAATTCCGTTGTCGGCTGCAGCGATGATACCAGCCACGTTTGTCCCGTGACCGTGTCCATCATCCACTGTCGGTTCCGAGGGCACGAATGACATCGACAGGTCGTAATTGATGTTGTCGACCAAATCCGGATGCGCAAGATCGATTCCAGTATCGAGCACCGCAATCCGTACGCCTTCTCCGGTATATCCTGCGTTCCACGCGCCCGCGGCATCGATCGCGGTCATGTCCCACTGGTACCACGAGAACGGCTCGTCGTCGCCGATTGACTCCCCGTCGAATGCCACGACCTGTACGTCTGGAAGCCAGTTGATCGTGCCATTAGGAATCGCGATCTCGAACCCCTTGACAGATGCCATGGCAGCAAGGAAATCCTCGTTTCCTGTTGCCAGCACAGCGTCGATCTCCTCAAGCACCGACTGAACTGATCCACCATGCGCCACAATCGTCGCTTCGATATCTGCAGGCAGATTGTTGAACGCGAGGATGTAGCTTCGGTTCATACCTCGGAGCGATTGTGGGCCAACAAGGTCCTGTGGCCCGAACAGGGACGTGCAACCAGAGATCAGCAACCCAAACAGCAGAAGACTTCCGATAGATAGAGCACTCCTCTTTTTCATGGTTCTTCCTCCTGTTGATGTGTAAATGACGCATAAGACAGCGAGTAGAATATAGGCCGAATGGGATGGATAAGGCAAATACTGAGGATGGATGAAAACCGCTGGCATTGTCCGGTAGGGATGAGCATCACGAATCTGGTACTCTTGGTGAAGCATGACGACCCGACGATTGGCGATACTTATCATGATGGGGCTTGGCTTGGCCGCGCTTCTTGGTGGATGCGTGACGACGGCATTGTTGCTGCCGACGGCGGTATTCACGTTCAGTCCAACGTCCGGTGAATCACCCCTGAACGTCCTGTTCGATGCGTCTGATTCGCAAGCAGCCCCCGGCGGCACGATCGTGGAGTTCGCCTGGGATTTCGGTGATGGCACTGCAGGACAGGGCAAGATCACGTCACATTCCTACGAAACCGCTGTCGAACAGGTGTTTCAAGTGATGCTTCGGGTCACCGATAGCTTGGGGCAGCAAGTGTCGATCACTGCGCAGCTCACGGTGCGCCCGGCAGTTGTTGTGACACGGGAGGTGTCTGTGGAGTTCGTGTGGCCATTTCACTTTGACGCATCCGGTGATGACGCAGTGAATCTGAATGACGAGTACTTCACATTGCAGAACACGGGAGATGACACCACCGATCTATCTGGATGGACTGTGGAGAATGAGCGGGGCGTGCGCTTTCGTTTTCCCAATGGCGTTTTGCTGATGCCCAATGCCGTGCTGACCGTCCACTCGGGCAGTGGATCCAATACGACGAGCATCTTCTACTGGCACTCAGCTGAGCCGATCTGGAACAATGACTATGACCTCGCGATCCTGCGAGATTCCTCGGGGCTGATTGTCACCATCTATCCCATCATCTCATGCTAATAGGCACTGCTTAATCGTCCTGAGTCACTTGACAGCAAGACAGCTGCCAACTAGATGGCGTGAAGCACGTCACCGGCGATGTTGACGGCGTGATCGCCCATGCGTTCTAGGTTGTGCAGAATCTCGACATAGAGGATGCCGGCTGCCGAATTGCAGTCTCCGCGCTCCAATCGGATGACATGATTGGTCTTGTATTCTCGTTCCAGTCGATCGACGTCTTCCTCTAGTCCAAGGGCCTGTCGAGCGAGGTCTCGATCCTCCTCTCGCAGGGACTCGATGGAGCGGCGATAGAGCGCCATCGTCTTCTCAAACAGATCATTGAGATCGCTACGAGCAGTCTCTGAGAGGTTGTTCTCGTCACGAAGGAGCAGGAGTCCTCGCTGTGCGATGTTGACGGCCTGGTCTCCCACCCGCTCAATATCGCCTGTCACATGATGGAGAACGTGAAGCCTCCGTTCTTCCTTTTCAGACAGCGAATCACCGTGAATTCGATCTAGATAGTCTTCAATTGCCCGCTTCAGCCCATCGACGGCTTCTTCTGTTTCAAACACCTCGTCGATGGTGCTTCGGCTACGCTCCATCACGCCGGTGTGACAGGCACCGATCATCGAATCCGCCATGTCTGCCATGCGCAGCAATTCGTGCCGAGCCTGACTCAGTGCCACAGAAGGCGTTGACAAGAACTCATCTGCCAAGAACTGGGGGGCGGCCGTCGCCGTGGCTTCGCGGCCGCGAACGATGCGCTCGACGAGCCATACCAGCGTGCCGACACAGGGAATGAGCGCCAGGGTGACAGCAACATTGAACACCGTGTGCGCATTGGCAATCTGCCGCGGAAGCGACGCCGAGGTCAACGCCATCATGCGCGCAAACCAGGATACAAACGGGAGGAACACGGCGACACCGAGCACATTGACCAAGAGTTGGGCCATCGCTAGTCGGCGCGAAGATACTGAAGATCCAATCGAGGCAATTTGGGCAGTAATCGTTGTTCCGATATTGGCACCTAGTGTGAGGGCGATGGCTGCAGGAAGCGTCAGAACGCCGGCCGCGCCCAGGGCGATCACCAACGCGGTCATGGCTGACGAACTCTGGATGATGGCCGTGACAACGGCACCTACGAGGACGCCAAGGAGGATGTTCGACCCACATGATTCCAGCAATCCCAGCACCGCAGCAGACTGTGCCAGCCCCTTCAAGCCACCCGACAGGATGCCCATGCCAAGGAACAACAAACCGAATCCAAGCACGATTCGGCCGACGTCTCCTGCCTTCTTCCCGCGGAAGATCTCGGACATCAAGAAACCAATGGTGATGATGGGGAGGTAGTAGTGGCCGATCTTGAAGGCGATGATCTGGGCCGTCAGTGTGGTTCCGATCTCAGACCCGAGCATGACGCCGATACCTTGCGACAGCTTGAGCGCTCCAGCATTGAGCAGACCAATCAACAAGACCATCGTCATGCTGCTAGATTGGAGAATGCCTGAAGTCACCGCTCCGACGATGACGCCGCGATACGCCTTGCCTGTCAATCGTTCGAGCAGCGCGCGCATCTTCTCGCCGATGGCGCGTTTCAGTGCACTGCTGAGAAGACGCAGACCATAGAGGAATAGGGCCAATCCTCCAGCCGCACTCATCACAATGGCAACTGAATCCATGTATCCCCCAGAAACGTCTAGTTGGGAAGGATTTTGTAATAAATTGATAGAAATATCAATATCAAGACGACTTACAGACTGCCAATGTATTCAACAGACTGTCTGCACGATCACGACGGTGCTGTGTGCTGGCCTGGCCTATGAGGGATTCTGCCGTTGCGCGATGCCGAAGATATTGCCATCGGGATCGAGAAGAGATGCGAGAAACCCGGCATGCGGCTTCTCCATAGGCGGATACCGTACCGTTGCGCCCAAGGAAATCAGGCGATCAAATGTGGCGTGAATGTCATCGACAGTGAACCACAGTGTTGGCCCGATGGCCTTCGCTGCAGCAACCGATGCGTCATCGACTTGATCGAATCCCAAGTAGACGGCTCCCACGTGACAACCTACATGTTTCGGCGATTCATGATAAGGGCCGATATTCAAGCCCCGTTGATAGAACGTGGACAACGCTTCCATTCGTGACGTGAAGATGATCACTGTGCCCAATATTGGGGCACCTGAATGCTCAGACATGGTCCCTTCCTGCGTTATTAGGTCGACCGACTTCTGGCTCTTGCGCGGAAGCTGCCGCTACTTAAGCTTGGGTGGCCGATTCCTCATTTTTACTCTCGAATCCCTCGAACAGATCGCCTTGCTCAATCCATGATCTCTGGTGATTGAGGGCTTCTTTCTCACGGAACGCGGTCTCAAGATCGATCTGATAACGATTGGCAATGGCGCACAGGTAGATGAAGATGTCGGCCAGCTCCTCAGAGATGGTGCCGAAGTCAGATGTAGCATCAACCTTCAAACCTTCCTTCTTTCGCACGGCCTTAAACAGTTCGCCGACTTCTTCGCCCAATAGCAGGCACTTGTCTCGTGCGTTCTGATCTTCGAATCCGCGCTCACGTTCCAGTTGCGTTACGTAAGTTTGGAAGTCAGCCAACGTTGGACGGTCGTTGAGTTGTGGCATACTTCCTCCAGTTCTGACATCATCGCAAGAAGATGCGACTTGAGCAAGGCGACTGGCGAGCGTAGCGGATCACGAGCGCGGCACGCAATGTATCGCCGTACCATTCCATTCGCAGTACAATCGCATGACCTCAGGGGGCAGAGGAAGGTATCAGTATGAGCAAGATGCGGCTAATCGTGAATCCGGCAGCCGGAGGCGGCACAGCCGGGCAATCCATTCCAGACATCGAGCGCAGGCTGCGTGAGTTTGGCCTACAGTTTGATCTCGTCAAGACAGAGCGCCCGTGGCATGCTGTTGAACTGGCACAAGCAGCAGCAGCAGCAGTCGACGTCGTCGTCGCGGTCGGCGGCGACGGGACGGCCAATGAAGTACTCAATGGGCTCATGCTCGCCAAGGAGGCGGGGCATGTCGCGGCCATGGGTGTCTTGTGCGTAGGGCGCGGCAATGATTTCGCCTTTGGCATGGGAATCCCGGCTGACGTCGCTGCGGGCTGTCAAGCCCTGGCAGGAGATCATCGCGGCAGGATCGATGTGGGACGCGTCAGAGGTGGTGACTTCCCTGACGGTCGCTATTTTGGCAATGGCATCGGTATTGGGTTCGATGCCGTGGTCGGGTTTGTGGCAGCCAAGCAGAAACGCCTCAAGGGCTTCATCAGCTATCTCGTGGCCGCCATCAAGACGATCTTCTTGTACTACAAAGCGCCTCTGGTGCGCCTGGAATTCGATGATCAACCGATGAACATCCACGCGCTGATGGTGTCGGTGATGAACGGCACGCGCATGGGCGGCGGATTCATGATGGCTCCAGACGGCAAACCCGATGATGGCGTATTCAACCTGTGTATCGCCCGACAAGTCAGTCGTCCACGCATCTTCGCCCTCATGCTTAAGTTCATGAAGGGCACGCAATTCGAGCATCCGACGATTACGGGTGGGCAGACGACGCGTATCGTGGTGACGGCGATTGAAGGGACCTTGCCCGCGCATGCCGATGGAGAAACCCTGTGCCTCAAAGGGAAGAAGCTGGAGATTGACATCGTCCCTCGCGCCCTGGAGATCATTAAGCCTGCCCCCTAGCCATGAGCCGACTTGGGAGAAGTCTAGCGAACACCGCAGCGCGAGCAGTAGCACGGGTTCTGTTCCGCATGGATGCTCAAGGCTTGGAGAGGATCCCGATGAGAGGTCCCTACATTCTCGTCTCCAATCACGTGACGGCGTTTGAGCTTCCTGCGCTGCAATCGCTTCTGCTTCCTCGTGTCGTTCGAACCATCGCCAAGGTGGAGAGCTGGGATCGCAAGCTGCTGGCTTGGGTGCTTAACCAATGGGATGCCATTCCCATCAAGCGGGGCGAATCCGACATGGGCGCGTTGCGCGAATCGTTGCAGGTCCTGAAAGACGGAGGTATCTTGGGCATTATGCCCGAGGGGACGCGTAGCGGCGACGGGCGACTGGGGTACGGCAATCCCGGCGTCACTGTCATCGCGGTCAAGTCGGGCTGCCCCATCGTTCCGATGGCGTTTTGGGGCGTCGAGATGACCAAGGCGAACATCAAGCGATGGCGCAGGACGAAGTTTCACTTCCGCGCCGGCGATCCCTTCTATCTTGAGGTGCCTCTAGGCAAGCTGACGCGCGAGGATCGCCAACGCATGGCTGATGACGTCATGCGACACATCGCCAACCTGCTACCTGATGACTATCGCGGCGTCTATCAGCAGCCGGGGTAGCTAGGCGCATTTGCCTTAGCAGACCAACATGAGTAGGGTTGAGGCATGCCACACAGAGAGCAAGAGGATCTGCGCTGATGACACATTCATCTGAAACCATCAACATGGCACTGTTCTGCGATTTCGAGAACATCGCGCTGGGTGCCAAAGAAGCGGAGTTCCCGAACTTTGATATCGACAAGGTGCTCGAACGATTGCTGCTCAAGGGCAATATCGTCGTCAAGAAAGCGTATTGTGACTGGGCACGCTACAAGGACTTCAAAGCCCCCATGCATGAGGCATCATTCGAACTGATCGAGATCCCTCACCTGCGTATGTCGGGCAAGAACTCAGCTGACATTCGTATGGTGGTCGACGCGCTCGACCTGTGCTACACCAAGGAACACGTCGACACATTCGTCATCATCAGTGGGGATTCGGATTTTTCGCCGCTGGTCAGCAAGTTGCGCGAGAACAACAAGAC
>SPBW01000036.1 GCA_004525685.1 Candidatus Atribacteria bacterium | reverse complement strand
TGGATCCGCGCTGACCTGGGAGTTAGTCATCGTCTCCAATCTCGCCATCTGGGATCTCATTTGTCGCACAGAGCGCAGCAAAATCCAACTCAGCCATCGGTATGACGGAAATGCCTAAAGACGGCCACCAGTCGTTGTAGGATTGGGCGTAGGCGGAACCTCCTCCACTGTGCGCATCCGCGACAACGGTCACGTCGAATCCGAATCGCAAGCCATAGCGTCACGAGTGGTTGACGCAGTAGCCGGTGTTCAAGCCCGAGAAGACAAGATTGCGTAGACGGCGGCTTTCAAGGGTCTCAAGAAGGATGGTGTCTGTGAACACGTTGAGATTGGGGCCAGGCCGCCCAATCAGGATGTCGCCTTCTTGAGGCGCAATCTCCTCAGCGAATGTGGTCAGAACATCCCCCTCTAGGAGATTGTCATAGCTGCCGTAGAGATAGATGATGAGGAGACCCGCTTCACGAGCGGCAGCAATCAACTCTGCGTTCGCAGCTATCACGTGACGGTCATCCGCAGTCAGCCACTCCTCGCGAAATGGCTGTCCGGTTCCTGCAAATGCCACTGTGATTTCGTCGAGATGGATGTTGATGAGTGCTGTATCGCACACTGTTGATTTAAACGGTGGCGATGCGATTCCCGTGAGCGTCAGCGAAGCATAGATCAGGATTGCCACGAGATGCCATTTGAGAGGGCGCATCATGATGCCTCCTATTGATCTGAGCCGCAGAGCAGGGTGACTCAGAATTCTACTCTCGCAGTTGTGACGTGTGGCAAACCCGCTTCGAGGGAAGGTTGCGACGATCGACACGTGCGCAAGGGGCAAAACATCCTGTGAGGTTAGCATGTCGTGCTTCTGGGGGGCGAGTTTGAACCGAATGCACAGCACGAGTGACAAACCTTCGAGGTGATTTGATGAGTGAGCATCCAGCGATTGATGAGAAACGCATGTTCCTTCTAGATCAACAAGTGATTCGTCTTGAGGACACGTTCGGGGATGATGATCTGATTCTTGATCTTGGTGGTGGTGGAGAAGGCATCATCGGCCAGCTTCGAGGGCGACAGGTTGTGGCTGTGGATCTCCGACCAGACGAACTCGAAGAGATTCCGCCTGGCCCAATAAAGGTAATTGCAGATGCCAAGAAACTGCCGTTTCTTGATGCATCATTTGACGTCGCGACGGCCTTCTTCTTCTTGATGTATGTTCCCCATTCGGATCGCGGTGACGTACTCAAGGAGGCCTATCGCGTACTTCGCCCCGGAGCGGCGCTTCACATTTGGGATGTAACGATTCCCGCACGTGCCGATAGACCCCAGCAGATGTTTATTGTTCCTGTGAAGGTCGAGCTACCAGGCAAGACCGTCCAGACTGGTTATGGGGTGCCGTGGGACGGTCGAGAGATGTCAGCGGAGGCTATTTCTCTAATGGCCTCGGATGCGGGATTCGCTCTGCTTGACATGGTGGAGGACGCTGAGACGTTCCACATCACCCTAGTTCGCCCCACGCAGACGGACAAGCATCGGAGGCCGACTGATGGAATTGATGGTCACACTCTTAGGGGACAGGCCGATCGAACGTGAAGAGGAAATCTTCGTCATCAGAACGGATCAGATGACGATCTCTGGAGGGCAGGATAGCGGGCCAACCCCCCTGAACCTCACACTGGCGGGACTTGGAATGTGCAGTGGGATGGAATTGCTCGCGTTCTGTCGAACCCGCGATTTGCCAGTCGACGAGGTTGCTTTGCGTATCTCCCCGCGCCTGAACGTCGAGGCGCGGTGTGTCGAGGAGATTCATGTTGAGGTGCTGCTCCCGAGTTCATTCCCGGAGCAGTACGAGGAGCCCTGCTTCCGTGCCGTCTCTCAGTGAGTGTGAAGAAGCATCTCGAAGCGCCACTGGCGGTGACTGTATCGACGAAGCGTGCGTGACCCCGACGAGGCGACGGCTCGTCGAATCGGCCCGCGATTGAAGTCCCTTCGCGCAAATTCGGCTAAGCTTGGGTTTGTAGTCTAGGGGAGAGTGGTATGAGATTCGGAATCTTGGCTGCAGTGCTCTTCGGGATGAGTGCACCCCTCTCCAAGCTCCTGCTTGAGGGCGTCGATCCGATCATTCTGGCAGGGTTGCTCTATCTTGGCGCAGGTGGGGCCCTAGGTCTATTGCTGTTGATCCGAAAGGCTCTGGGACAAGCAGATCATGAAGCAGCACTTGAGGGTCAGGACCTGCCGTGGCTCTTGGGTGCCATCCTCACAGGCGGTGTCGCCGGTCCGATTCTTCTTCTACTGGGGCTTCAACGGACACCAGCAGCCACGGCGTCCCTGCTTCTCAATTTCGAGGTGGTCGCAACAGGTCTGTTGGCCTTCATGCTCTTTCGCGAGTCTGTGGGACGTCGGACATGGGGAGCCATCCTGGCGGTCGCCCTTGGAGGGGTTCTGCTGACTCTTGATCCATCAGGTGGCTGGGGAATCTCGCTTGGAGCGATTTTGGTCTTGGGGGCGTGTCTGGCGTGGGGCTTTGACAACAACTTCACAGGTCGCATCTCTCTCAAAGATCCGAAGCGGATTGTTGCCATCAAAGGCATTGCCGCTGGCACATGTTCGCTTATCCTTGGCCTTGCACTCAGTCGTCCACTGCCATCGCTGGGGCGGGCCCTGTGGGCACTGGGGCTAGGGATTGTGAGTTATGGTGCGAGCATCGCTCTGTTTGTTCAATCACTGAGGCAAGTGGGAGCCGCGCGTACGGGCGCACTGTTCGGTATGGCACCGTTTGTCGGCGTCGCCTTGTCGCTGGTGCTTTTCCGACAGCTGCCTGAATGGAGGTTCTTCCTCGCGCTCCCGCTGATGGTTCTTGCCGCCATCTTGCTCGCGCGAGAGGAGCACGAGCATCCCCACATTCATACAGGCGTACGCCATACGCACAGCCATCGTCACGATGACGATCATCACGACCATGCTCATGGGGGCGGCGACGGGCATCCAAGCCATGTTCACGAACATGCTCATCAGGACCTCTCCCACTCGCATGCGCATCTGCCTGATCCGCACCACCGACACGGGCACAAGGATGCGTCCCATTGACCAAGTGGCAGGAGTGCGCAAGAGCCACCGCTGAAGTTGGAGGTTCCTGGAACAGAAGGAACCCTGTCGCAGGTCTCGCGGAGCCATGGATGGCGAGATGCCTACGTCCAGAATCCTTGGAGCACCCCGGCAACCTCCCGTGACTGGTTGCTTGGGGGCACTCACGATCTTGTTTGTGCAGCTTGTGGGTGGCTACCTATCGGTGTCGGTTACTGCGTCCGCCAAAGGAGCGTGGAAGACTTGATGACTTGGAGCTTGTCTGCGGGAATTGTCTCTCAGGATCAAAGCCGCTGCCATATTCAAATTCAGGAAGTCGGCGACGTTCAAGACGCGTTCCCAAGGTCTTCTCGATCTGCTTCACCATCAAGCCGTCTCCGCGGATAGCGAATGTGAAGGCTTCGCCGGAGCTGCCGATTCGTCCCGTGCGTCCGATTCGGTGCGTATAGGCATCCATTGTGTCTGGCATGTCGAAATTGACGACATGAGAAATCTGCGACACGTCGATTCCTCGGGCAGCAATGTCAGTGGCCACAAGTACGTCGATCTTCCCCTTACGGAAGCCATTGATCGCCTCTTGTCGCTGACTCTGGCTCATGTTTCCTTGAAGTGCTGCTGCTCGATGTCCGTTCTTCTGCATGTAGATGGCAAGGCTGCGAGCACGATGCTTGGTACGTGTGAAGATAAGCACACGCCCGGTCGCCGTGCGCTGAAGCATTGCGGCGAGAAGCTCCTTTCGCCGGTCTTCCGGGACCGGATAGAGAGCATGAGAGACTGTCTTTGCTGGCTCTATGATCCCAATCTGCACGGTCTCTGGCGACGTAAGGATCTTGTCGGCCAAGGCGCGGATGTCTTTGGGCATGGTCGCCGAGAAGAAGAGGGTCTGTCGCTTCTCTGGCACCTGTCGAATGATCCGCTTGATATCGGGGAGGAAGCCCATGTCGCACATGCGGTCGGCCTCATCAAGTACGAGAACCTCCACATTCGATAGATCTAGCGTGCCAGCATCGACGTGATCGAGCAGGCGCCCTGGACAAGCGACGACGATTTCGACTCCGCGCTTCAGCGCCGCGAGCTGCGGCCCCTTGCCTACGCCGCCATAGATGGTGACACTGCGAATCTTCGTATCGCCTGCCAGCTTGGAGGTCTCTTGATGGATCTGCTCAGCCAGCTCGCGGGTAGGGGCGACAATGAGTGCTCGCACCTTTCCTCGAGGTCCTTGACTCAGACGCTGCAAGATCGGCAACACAAAGGCTGCTGTTTTTCCCGTTCCTGTCTGAGCCAATCCCAGCATGTCGCGTCCTTGCAGAACGACGGGGATTGCCTTGGCTTGAATCGGCGTGGGGGTTGTATAACCCATGGACTTCACTCCGGCGGCAATGCGCCGGTCAAACGAAAATCTTTCAAAACTCAATAGAGAAACTCCTTGGCTCCGTTGAGCCAAGTCGCACTCTCAGCTCTGGTTTGATTGGTTGCAATTTATACGTTGATTGGTATGCGAATGAATTGCTACACGAAACTGGAGGCATCATACACGATAGGCGCAACAATTGCGAGGAGGGCAGGTTGCGAGCCTGCGGTGCCGCCTACCAGACTGCGAGGATGAGGCTGCCTTGCGGCTACGTAACGTCCTCGCGGGGGCCGCGCCGACGTCGACCGCGTCCATGGGGTCGGTGTGAGTCAATGCACATGTGATCAGCGTCTGCAAATGACAACGCTTTGCCATGAACCAGTGCATCCAGAGTCCTACGACGCCCTGACTCAAGCAAGCGTTGAATCGTTCCTCGCGAAATGCCCATGGCGTCGGCAGCCTGTTCTTGTTGATCCGGACACCCACGAAGTGGATGCCGTGGAGAACATGCCCAGCGATGAACGCTTCGAAGCGTGTGAGGTTCCATGCAAGACGAGTTCATCAGGTTTCGTTGATGCGCGCGTTGGCTAGCGCTGCCATGGTTGTCTCCTTCTCAGTCCAAGAAGAGGGATCGCCAAGGGCCGCGATCATCAAGTCCGCAAGCCGTGAGGCTCCTCTCAAGATAGGCGATAGATTACCTCAGCTGTTGAACGACTCTTCATCTGGCATCACCGGCGGTTGGTGACTGGCTGTGCCACGCGTCAGGTTCTGCATAGCAGTCATGGCTGAGTGACTGACTGGCAAACGGGCGTCGATGGCTACGAAGCCGCGCGCATTCGTGCAAAATGGCATGCGGTTGCGCTTCTGTGGAGCGTCCGCTACCATGCGAGCCAATCATGACGGCAGATATTGCTGCAATCGCCGTTTCGGCGGCGATTTTCATATTCACGTATGTCGGAATCCTGATGGAGCGAGTTCATCGCACCTTGGTCGTGCTTGTCGGGGCCATTGTCATGCTCTCTCTCGGGACGTGGCTGGGGTTCTACTCGCTCGATCTGGCGGTCGAGGCGACGGACTCGAATACGATTACCCTGCTCTTCGGGATGATGGTCATTGTCGGCCTGTTTCAGGCGACCGGATTCTTTGAGTACCTCGCCATTGCGGCGGCCAAACTTGCACGCGGGAAAGCCTGGCTGCTCTTCATCTATTTAGGACTCACGACAACCGTTGTCTCGATGTTCCTTGACAACGTGACCACGATTATTCTTATGATTCCAGTCACCATGTCGTTGGCAGACATACTCGATCTCCCCATGACTCCGTTTCTTGTTGGCGAGGTGATGCTGTCCAATATCGGTGGTGTGGCCACTCTTATTGGTGATCCTCCGAACATTCTGATTGGATCTGCAGCACACTTGAGTTTCACTGATTTCCTTGTTCACTTGGGACCGATTGTTCTTCTTGTGTGGGTATTCGCACAAGGGCTGCTTCTGTTCATGTACCGTAGAACGCTCTGGAATGCGCACACGCGCAGCGATGGCCTGGCAGGAATGAAGGCGCGCCGCGCACTCACGGATCCCAAGACAACCCAACGCATGTTGACTGTGCTTGCGGCAACGATTGTGCTTTTTTTCTGTCACGAGGCACTGCGATTGGAATCGGGGATCGTGGCGCTCATCGGAGCTAGTGCCGGACTGGTATGGGTTTGGCCCGATGCTCGCCAGGCGCTCAAGGCTGTACACTGGGACGTTCTTCTGTTCTTCGTCGGCTTGTTTGTGATTGTAGGCGGACTGGAGAGTTCAGGAGCACTCGACGTCGTGGCCGGGGCGATCTCCGCATTGTCGGCGCACGGAATGGTACTGGCATCTCTTGTTGTGCTCTGGGGTTCTGCGCTCATGTCTGCCGTTGTCGACAATGTCCCATTTACCATTGCCATGCTTCCTGTCCTTCTAGCGCTGCAGGCTCAGGGAGTAGCCGTGGAGCCACTGTGGTGGGCACTTGCGCTCGGCGTGGGATTCGGCGGCAATGCGACGCCAGTTGGAGCGACGGCCAATGTCATAGCCATCTCAGCCAGCGAGAAGGCCGGGCAACCGCTGCCGACCAAGACGTGGCTGCACAAGGGGATTCCCATGGCGCTAGGCACCTGCCTCATCGCCAGCATCCTGGATGTCATGGCCGTCTACTTCGGCCTCTTCTGATCTGCGGGAGGGAACCAGCCTGCGACAGGCGGATTCGTATCATCAAAGCGATGTCCTGTAGCAATCAGCGCGGCCAGATGGCATCTCTTCGCAGACGGTGCTATGGCGCAGTGTTGCGCAGCAGTGTGGGCAGCCTTCGGAATCGAGTCTTGCGGAATGCCAAGTCGATCAAGAACAGTACCAGCGCCAACAACAAGAGCCACGGGAACAAAGGTTGTGGGACGGCAGCCGTCACACTGCGAACAGCATCCTCAAGTGCGTCTTCGGGAAGAACGGCTCCGCCTGTGGCGCTGGCGATCTGCCGAAGCTCCGTCTCATTGCGACCGATAAACTGATACTCAAGGGCGTAGGGTACTGAGAAGGAATATCGAGCTGATCTCCCTGTAGATTGATCGACAATATTGATGGCATAGCCGCCGTCTTCGGTAATTGGGAACTGCGCTTTGTAGATCCCGGGAGCTACCTGCTGTAGCTGAAGACTTATCCCATCGGGCAGCAATGTAGCTTCGACATGCAGGAAGTTGGCGAACCCTCCAGTCTCCGATCTCGCGTCAACGAGAAACTCTGCCGAATCTCGACCTAGGGTCACTGAGGGGAAGAACCCGTCACTGGACTCAACGAGCGGCTCTGTCGTCGCAAGCAATCGGTCGAACACGCGGCTGAATTCGGGCCAGCGAAGCCAGGCTTCTGACCACGCGCCAGATAGATCCGTGTTGAGGACAGTCACAGTTCCCAATCCGATGTGCCAGGTCGCAGCAATCGGATCTTCTCCCGCAGCAAGCAATACAGAAGATGGCGCCTTGGGGTAGGTGAACACATACCCAGAAAGCGGAGGGATTGTGCTGTAGTCGGCTCCTGTGGCAAGCGGTCCAGAAACAATGATGTCTCCTGTGATGAATCGACTGTTTCCCAGTCGCTGCGTGATGTCCATGGTCGCTTGCGGAAGCGTGAGGTAATCCACAACATGCATGAAGAGGCCTCCGCCGGCAGCTGCCAGTTCGCTCAAGAGTGCCAGATTCGGATCCTCTCCCAGTGCAATAGCAGATAGGGTCAGATCCTCCTGTTCTGAGATCGTTGCCATGAGCCCAGGATAGTCACGATCCATGTCAATGGTCTTGCCATCCGAAAGAAGCAGCAGGTGCTTCACACGCGCGTTGGTTGCAATCAGTGCGGTGACTGCATCCAGCAACGGATCATACAAAGAGGTGCCGCCAGTAGCTCTAAGGTTTTGGAGGGCCGCATAGATCTCAGTCGCATCTCCCACGGGCTGGAGCGGATATAGCCACTCGTGATCGTCAGAGAACCCTATGAGTCCAACCAGAGCATCCGCTGGCAGCAGAAACACGCTGGCAGCTGTGGCCTCGCGCAGAATACGGATCTTCGCCTTGAGTTCAACGAGCTCCCGCATGCTCTGGGAGCGGTCTAGAAGATAGATGATCGCTAGGCTCGGATCGCGCTCCTTCTCCGGGGCGGAGTATGATATGGGCATGATCTCATCGATCGGGCCACTGCTGAATCCTCGAACCTCGGCCTCCCCTTGAATGACGAGAAGGCCTCCTCCCAGACTCTTCACATAGTGCTCGATAGCTGTCGCCTCGCTGCCAGTCAAGTCAATCAGGGGCAGGCCGGAGAGGATTACCTGCTTATAGGTCGACAAGATGGCCAGATCGGGCACCGTGTCTGTTGTTACATGGGCGACGCCAATCGAGCTCAATAAGGCGGGCAGTGTTGCCCCATTCCTGTCGATGAGCAAGACAGAAGGCTTGTCGACAGTCTGCACCAATACCGATCGGGTATCGTTTTCGGGGAACGCATCGTTGTCGCGCTTCACCACGGCTGCGTACTCCGCGAACCCTCCACCTTCAAGTTCATCCTGAAGGATGAACGATGTCGTGCCAAGAGCGAGCGCGATGGGATCGTAGGAGAGCAGTTCGTCATTTCGATAGATGGCAAGCGAGGCGGGCGTGCTTTCCTGGGCTGACACGCCAGCTCTCAGTTCGAAGCTCTGGCCTGATGGCACTTCACTGGGGGCAGTCAGCGATGACATTCGGACATCTTCGGAGACCTCGCTGCCGATGGGCAGAACGGAGATAGGGACGCCTGCCAGCTGCGCAGCCGTAACCCCTGCCACACTCTCTCCGTGGAATTGCCCGTCGCTCAATAACAACAGCCTGTTGGCGCCATTGGCTGGCATCATCGCGAGACCTAGCTCGATTGCCTTGTCGAGCCGCGATGCATCGTCGAGCTTGTTCTCGACGGGCAAGTGAGAGAATGAATCTCCCAAGGTGATAATCGCACGCGCGCTTTCGCCGAATCCGACCACACCGAACAACCAGGAAGGGTGCTCTTCCATGATCAGCTGTATCTGTCTCTCGATGTCAATGACATCTGAAGTGCGTCGCACACTGGCTGAGTGATCGATGAGGAACACGAGATACTCTTGGGAATCCTGGACAGTGACTTGGGGCTCAGCCAGCGCGACAAGCACGGCTACGACGGCGATGAACCGAAGCAGATGCTGTCTGCGATGTCGCGGGAAGAAGAACCAGAGAATGGCCCCTAATGCGGGGATTGCCAGTAGCAGCAACGGATTGGCGAAACCGATCATATCATCCTCCCACTCTGAAGCTCAGATCGCACATAGATGAACGATTCAGCAATCAACACCACGAGAAGCAGAAGTGCGAAGTAGGGCCACAAACGAAGCAAAGTCTCCTTGGTCTCTGTCTGTGGCGTCCAATCCGAGTAGTGGAAGTCCTCTCCGGCAAGCATCCGTGATTCATTGGGATCGACATTCACAGCGATCGGGATGACGCCATCACGTGTAGCAATCGCGTAGAAGCCTGGTTCCTCGGTCGGGATGGCAACTTGACCGGGTACGAGGATGATGCTTCGATCATCTGGACTCAGTGCAGAGGCAATTGTCCCGAACTCCCGAACCTCAATGAGATCGCCAATTAACCGCCAGCTGTGGATGAGGGGGCTTGGCAACCGCTGAAGTCCTGATAATACATTTCGAAGCAGCATAGGGAAATCGACAGTGATGGGGAAGTTCGTGGCGGACAGATCTGTCGATAGGATCAACACAGTCCGCTGCGGCGTTCCTGCATCAGTGACGAAGGGAAGCCCGTTCACTGTGAGTAGAGGCGTGTGGTCAAGGAGGATGTCTGTTGTGGGAAGTTGCTCAACATAGACATCCTGCGCATCAATTCCGGCAAGAAATGGATGGTCAGCGAACTGGGTCTCAGCGAAGCCTCCAGACTGCCAACTGCCGAGCTGAATCTGATCTGTCACTTGGGAATGCAGAAGGAGAACGTTGCCGCTTGGGAGCACATTCACTGTCGAGTTCACAAGAACCGCCAAATCGTACTCGTCCTCAGGCCCTACGTAGACCGCAGGCAGAACGCTCTCAATCCCGGCACGTAGAAAGAGGTTATCAGGCCCGATCCAGCGAACGCGGATGCTAGATGGCCTTGCCAGTGCGAAGTAGCGTGTGTTGTCGGCGGCGAAGTCATCGTCTGTGTCAATGGTAGCAATGAAGGTTGTTCCCCTGGATGCTTGGAATGGGACGACGTACTGCTCAATCGCGTCTGGTCCCAGGGGCAGCGACAATGTGATGCTGTGGTACTCGTCTCGTATCTTCACCCCGACATCTAGGTAGTCATCTGTCTCGTTGCTTAGCTCCAAGAACACGGTAGCTCCTGCGGTTGTCAGATTCTCCCGAACTGTGAGTGCGCTTATCGCTACATTTGCGCCCCCAGACATAACCTCAACATCAATACCAGAAAGCAGGTCAGCAGGCATATGATCCGTCAAGAGCAGAATGCGATCATAGGCCTCCATTCCGCCGACGGCGCTCAAGAGATCTACCAGGCTCTCCATGGTGCCATCGCTCAGCCATGTCGCAGACGAGTCTGCGAGTGCGCGAAGGACATCTTCCTCCTGCGACGTTGGCTGAGCGAGCACGCGCGGGTGGCTGGTGTACTGGATGAGCGTCGTTTGCGACGAGGTTGATTCATCTAGTACCTCGCGAGCACGGTCTACTGCGCGTTGATATCGCGTTTGGCCTGTGTCTGTTTGCGTTTGCATGCTGGCGCTTGCATCGACCACGAGTGCGACGCCTTGAAAGACTGTCTGCTCGGTTCGCCACATCGGTTGGACGATGGCGAAGACAAGGGCTGCCAAAGCAGCCAGCTGAAGGAACAAGAGCGGATCGAGCCATCGTTGGAATCGAACGGAGCGAGGCTGCGGTTCTTCCATCAGACCAGACCAGAGAAACAGTGCTGATATGGGTTTTCGGCGGACACGAGATCGAAGCAGCGAAAGCAATATGAGGATGGACGACGCTGCCAATAGGTAGAATCCAATGGGGGCGAGGAACGTCATCTCAGGAACCCCCGAGCACGAAACTCCTCGTGGAACAGCGCGGACAAGGAGCGCGTTGTTGGCACAACGAAGTGGAGGATTGATCGGCGATGCATGACATCTGCCAACTCCCGTTGATACTGGGCGAGGCGAGTCTCGTATTCTTGAAGTGTCTGCTGACCGACGGCTAGCGTGACATTGCGTCCTGTCTCAACCTCTACAAAGCGTGTCTTTCCGCTACTCGTCGGCGTCAGTTCCTCTTGATCCAGTACCTGGATGGCGACGACTTCGTCTCCTCGATGCAATAGGCGATTCAGGCCTTGTTGGCAGTCCTGCTGGGAGAGAAAATCACTCACAAGAACAACCAATCCGCTCTCTCTTGTCATCTGAAGGAACTGCTCAATTGCGTCGTTAATCGAAGTCTCTCCCGTGGGCTCTACGTCAGCCAAATAGGTGAGAATCCGGTTCATCTGAGACATGCCATGCCTTGGTGAAACGGGCGTCAAGATGCGGTTGGAGAACGAGTAGATGCCTACTCGATCGTGGCTCTTTAGGCCGAGGTATGCAAGCGCAGCACAAAGCTGAGCTGCATAGTGAGCCTTGGAGGGAGAACCAAGAGACATTGAGGAACTGAGATCAATAAGTAGATACACAGGCAGATCCGATTCGTGGACGAACGACTTTACGACAATGCGACCAAGCCTTCCATACACTTTCCAGTCAACATATCGGAAATCATCGCCCGGCGTGTAAGGACGATAATCCGCAAACTCCAGGCTCACACCCGTCCGACGAGAAGCGTGGATGCCTGAAAGACGTCCCTTCTGCCTTCCACGCGTCATGAAGCGCAGATTGGCAAGTCGACTAAGGAAGGTTTCGTCGATCAGGTTCTTCATGAGGAAAGCGGAGTCTTCTTCCAGATTTCATCAAGAAGCGATGAAATAGAGACACCTTCTGCTTCTCCTCTGAAGTTCAGGATCAGACGATGGATGAGCGTGCTGTGGAAGATTCTCTGGATGTCAGTGGGGCGAACATGCGCTTCACCCTCAAGAAGCGCATTGGCCTTAGCGGCAAGAATCAGGGCAATGGCCGCGCGCGGGCTTGCACCGTACTCGACGTATTCTCGCACGATCGAAGGAGCATGTTTGCTGTGTGGATGTGTGGCTAGAATGAGGCGCGAGATGTAGCTGCGCATCTCATCGGCAATCGGAATCTGCCGAGCCACCTCTCTCGAAAGCAGAATATCATCTCTAGAGATGGATGGCGTGGGAAGTTGGATGCCTTCACCTTCGGTGTTCCGAAGTGCGATCTCGGTCAGCTCAGACTCTGTTGGGAAGCGTACGAGGGCCTTGAACATGAAACGATCGAGCTGCGCTTCGGGCAGAGGATAGGTTCCTTCCATTTCAATGGGATTCTGGGTCGCCAGCACGATGTATGGTTCCTGCATGACATGGGTGGTCGTGCCCACAGTTACTGTGCGTTCCTCCATTGCTTCGAGAAGAGCCGATTGTGTCTTGGGTGTGGCACGATTGATCTCGTCGGCGAGGATGACGTTGGCAAACAACGGTCCTGCGGAAAATTCAAATCCCCTGTGGCCATTGGTCTCCGTGATGATGTCTGTGCCGACGATATCTGCCGGCATCAGGTCGGGGGTGAATTGAATTCGCGAGAACTGCAGGCCTACAGCCTGTGCCAATGCCTTTACCAGCAACGTCTTCCCAAGACCTGGTACGCCTTCAAGCAGAACATTGCCACGGCAGAGCAACGCAATGATCGTCGTCCGCGTTACGTCGGGCAACCCTACAATTGTCTTGCCAACTGCAGCCTGCAGCGACGCCAGCGCAGATGATGCGCGCTCAAGATGGGCTTCAGTAATCATGATCCTCCTCGTGCGATTCGATCGAAGTATGCTTTGATGGTATCCAGTACATCGGGATCCAGAGAGCGGCTCAAGGCAATAGTTTCGAGCTGTTGGTAGCTCAAAGCAATCTCTTGATCGGACAATGCAGTCGCTTCTGATGGAGGCTCAATGGGAACCCCCTTGGTCAAGTAGTACGTGTAGTCTCCTTCATCGCCAGTTGATGATGGGAGCGTTGTCTCCACAATGACGAGTTCTCCAACTTGCTCTGAAGACGTGTCAAACATGAGTGGCGCAGAGTCATTCTCGACATCGGAACCGACTTGCGCAACCTGAATCGTATCTCGCTCAACTGTCGGCAATTCTGACCCCGGGATGGCATCGGCAAGAGCTGGATCTGCCAGTATTTGGGATACCTGATCGAGGATTTCGTCGTGCGACGAGGAGTCAAGAATCCTCTCCAGCCTCTCTGCAAGCTCGCCTTTCGCGGAATCTCTATAGGCCTCTAGTATCTCGGTTTCCGTGGCAGATAGTGACTCTGACACGTCACCGACAAGATGTTCTTCTATCTGGCGGAGGACCTCTTCCAGCGTAAGCTCTGGAGTCTGACGCGGACGAAGACTTGCCTCGTCGATTTCTGCTTCAGAGCTCGTCACAGTAGCAGGTGCGGAGCGAATCGTCGTTAGGATGTCGCCCAATGTCAGCGTTTCTGTGGTGTCAGGAGCTGATGTGGCATCTGGTAATCCTGTATCCGTCTGCATCCTCTGCCCGGACATCTCACTTGAGGCCTCTACTACGAGGCTCTCAGGCAGCCCAACGACCGATCCAATGGCAGCGCTCGTCTGGATCTCTCTGTGCATGGCTCGGCTTGGAATAGCGGCAACGACAAAGGAAATGCTAACGAGCACGATTGCAGTGCCTAGCAGAGAAGCTTCCTTCCATCCAACTGGAAACGCCTCACGTGGCAACGGAAAAGGCGATGGCAGCTTGGCCTCGATCCGATTGGAGAACAGCCTCATCTCGGGTTTGTGCTGGATGTCGTTCAACGTGCTGAGCGTTGCCTCCAATCCGAGCGCGACGTCCGCGCGTATGAGCGTTCGAGATAGGCGCAGTGGCAATCTATACCCAAGAACGAAACCACTCGCGCTTATCAAGAGCAGCCCAGCTGCTACGATCAACCAGAAGTGGCTGATAGGGCGAACGACGATGGCAGACGTAGCGGCCGCCATGAGAGAGAGTCCAGCAATGCATGCAGATAGGACCCCTGCGTAGCGCACACCGCGCATCAGGCGTGCGCGACGATCAAGCTGATCGAACAACATGCGCGATTCAGACATGCAGCCTCCCTTGTGATCTTCTCCATAGAATAAACATCGTTGTGAAGATTGTGAGGATGGGCAGCAGGAGAATGAATACCCACTGAGATGAGGAGGCACTGCTGGACAACAGGCACGAAAGGCTCTGTAGAGGACTTACAAGCGTAAGGAATCGAAGGATTCCGCCCTGGGCGAGAAGTCCGAATAGCGGGATGCCGGAGTACAGGACGATGAAGCTGTAGCGACGCCCGCTGGAATGCTTCCCCTGATGGGCCGCGAACACTTCCATCAGCATGGCGAGCATGGACATCATCACACTGAGTAGGAAGACATAGGATGCTGCTCCGATTAGGGGAGTGACGCTGTTGGGGAATAGAACTCGCGAATAGGCGATGAGGGGGAGCATGAGAAAGTGTCCAAAAGAGACTCTCACTAGGACAGTCAGGATTGCAGGCAAAGCACGAGAATCCCCACCGACAGGAGCCGCGACCGCACCCATACTGAGGGCAACAAGAGCACTCATCGTAGCGTACATCAAGAAGAAGGCCAGCGGTGCAGGATGCCATGGCTGCATGATGAGTTCGCTAAGCCGAGATGCCCAGGGCATGGACAGCGCCAGCGCAAGGCCGCTCAGGATGATCGTTGCCGCATAGACCGCTACGCCATGGTTGGCAAACAGGAGTCTGTGGATCCTCACTATGATCCTCCTTCAATGAGCGTGACGGCCATACGTCTCACTTTTTTGTACATTCCCTCGGCCTCAAAAACCCTTTGGTCATCCTGTTCAATGAGCAAGAGCCATGCGGATACGCCATCCCTCAATGGATACCAACTCTCAAGTTTTCTCATCAGTGGCATTGCGTCTCCTGGTATGAAGCTTGGTACAAGGCTGTACGTGTCTGTTCCCAGGCGTACAGTTGGAATCAAGTACGTTTCGTCACTCAACAGGACATATGCGGCATGCAGTTCGCTATCCGTTCGATTGATGATCTCGACACCATCTGCCACAAGT
>SPBW01000014.1 GCA_004525685.1 Candidatus Atribacteria bacterium | reverse complement strand
GCGCGAATCAATCATCGTACACGCGCAGACGCATGTGGATTGGGGGCTGATTCGCTGCGCCCGGATGATTGTTAGCTACAGCTGCCGCTACCACAACTGCCAACATAGAACTTCATGACGAGAATGATCGCGATCACGACATAGACGAGTGCTGAAAGATCGTATTCCATTGGATTCCCCTCCAATTCCGTTTGACTCCTATTGTACTGGCTTAGTCGCCGAATTGAAGGCCGCCGCTCTCGGGCGCGTAGCGAAGGATGGCTTCAGGGAACGCCAGAATCGATCCATAGATCCAGATTTCGCCCGCCCCCCTCTCCAGTCCAACCCGCAGGCAGTCGCCAATATCACGGAAGATGCCGAAGCGCGTGTCTGACAGCGTCGTTGGACTGCTGGAGTCAAACTGCGATGAGATGGTTGCCCCCCAGCCTGACTCGCCTTGAATGGACAGCGATCCATTCAGTGAGTCTAGTTGTCCCCGATCAATGGCCCCAGACAGGGAAAGTCGGGATGGCCCCATCTCAGATGAGAGCTCAAACGACAGCGGCTCAAGGGATTGCGACGTCGCATCATAAGGCAGAGACCAGCCGACACGGTGAGAGCTCGATCGCCAGTTCATGTCTAGGACAACGTCTTGAAGCGCAGCGCCAGAGATACTATAGGTGAGAGAGATCCGCCAGTCGGGCGAGTATCCCCACGAGAGGGAGGCCTCCAACGGATCGAATGAGAGGGCAATTAGGTCCAGTCCTCCCTCAAGATGAATGTCGATGCGTGCGGAGGCATCGAGGCTCCATCCGACATGTGATTGCGCCTCGATCGAATCAAAATCAAACGGACTTCTGCCTGCGACGAACGTCCCGTCGTAGGCGATCGAGAGGATGCCGCGAGTAGCAGGCAAGGAGATTGTCAGCGATGTACGATAGTCATCCTCCAAGCCTGAATAAATCGTTGATCCGATGGAGAATGAAGGTCGAATGGTGGCTCCAAGTGCTTGGAAAGGATCTACAGAGCCGCTTGCAGATGCTCCCAAGCGTGTGGCCTGATTCGTCAGCGTTTGTTCGCGCCACTCTCGAACCCAGCCTGTGCTGAAGCTTGGCTGGATTGAGAGGGGGCCGATGCTCACGGATTCTCTTGTCAGCGAGAACTCAGGCAGTCGCTGAGTGATGATGTTACCTACCTCCTTCCAGCTCCGTATCGCGCTTGATGAGATACTCCAAGCACCAACCGTTCCGTTTGCTCGCGCTTGAAATCTGAATGTCTCTGACTCGCCTTGCATCGAATAGTCGACTGACGCAGAACCGCTCCAGGTTTCTGAGATGGACACCGAGTGATCGAGAGAAAACCGTAGCGTGGAATCCCCAACAGTGGCGGGGAATGCGTAGATGTCCACATTCCCGCGATGGTTGTCTGTCGCATACTTGACGATGAGCCCGCCGCCCAGCTCATTGAAGCGCGAGAAGTAGTCGAACAGGATGGATCCATAGAGCGACTCGCTGACATAGAAAGGGACGTTCCATTTGAGAAACCACCCGCGAAGGGCACTGTTGCCGATGGCGGGAAACAGTGGGCTCTCCAGCGTGTCCGCAAGAGGCTGTACATACACTGGAAGCCATAGTGCGGGAACGCCGCCGATTCTGCCCGTTAATCCGAATGCAACGACCATACGGTCAGGGTAAAACAGCATTCGATTGGCGCGAATGGTGTAGGGTTGGGACTGGAACGGTCGATCACAGCAATTGCACGTCGTCACTTCGCCTTGGCGAATTTCGACATACTCCAGATCTCCAGTGCTGTCAAACTCAATGCGTCCAGAGTCTCCATGGAAGTAGAGCGTCTGGCTCTCGCCAGAAGAGTTGGTGAATGTGGATTGGCCACCAAACCCAAACGTTTCCAGCGAGAGGGTTCGGGTTTCGTCTGCCGACACGAGTATTTCTGCATCCACTCGATCGCCTGTTAAGGCGAAATCAGCGGTCTCCAATGCGACATGGCCAATGGCCTTCAGATGCCATTGGCCATCGTCGCCAATTTGATCCAATTGGAGAGAGTCTGCTTGAAGCACGACGTCGTCTAGCTCAGCGCGAACCTCCCCTTGCGCGACGATGGAGGTTTGATCTGCTGAGATGAACAGGTCTTCGCATTCCAGGTGAAGCGGAATGTCTTGACTGAATCCTTTGAAGCCGAACAGGCAACACACCAAGACAGTCAGGAAGGGGAGGCGGCTGCGCAGACGGCTCCACGTGTCACGTGATGCCAGACGATCGACGCGCATGAGCAACAAGAATCCGATAAGGCCGAACAGCAGGTCCGGAGTCCAGGCAGCTAGGATGGGGTTCATCGCCCCTCGTCTGCCCAGTGCATTCAGCCAGAAGTACGCACCCTGGTAGAGTCCGATAATGACCAGGCCAATGATGATGCCTGTCGATCGATTTTTCGATCCGAACATCAAACTGACAGTCCCTGCCACCAAGACGAACAGAATCGTAGACAAGGGGAGCGCAAATCGCTGATGCAGTTCAACGACTGTTTCCTTGGTCGGCAGGCCACTGGTGCGGGCTCGTGCAATGCGATCGACCAGTTCGCGAATCCCCATCTCAGAAGGGGCTTTGGATTGGGCCCAAATCTGGTCTGCTGTCTGAGCGACAGGGATGGACAACTCCTCGAATGTGCCTGAATAGATCAGCGTGCCGTCTCGATCAAAGCCGACCATGCGGCCATTCTCAAGATCCCAATTCTCATTCGTCCAGGTTCCCGTATCAGCAGTGACGATGGTGATCTTGGACTCCGCCTGTGGGAACAGCCGTCCAGATACGTCGTAGATGAGAACATCGCGAACAGACCCATCATCGGCATCGTACTGGCGGACGTAGAAGTACTGATCATTGGATCCAGTGAAGAACGTATTGGCGGAGATTCTGGGAAGTGATTGCGTAAGCACGATCTCTCGATATGTGCGCTGGGCGGCATTCTTCGATGCAGGCATCGCCCAGTTATAAACGGCGAATGTGAGAAAACTCAGTCCGATGGAAGCGACCAACACAGGTACAAGGATCCGGCGAAGCGAGACGCCGATAGATTCAAGTGCCATGATCTCGCGATCATGGTCCATGCGTCCCAAGCCGAGGAAGACGGCAAACAAAGCGGCCATGGGAATGGCCCAGGCGATGAGTTCTGGCATCCACAGAATGAGCAGCCGCAGAAGCTGGGTAATGCCAATCCCGCGATCAACCATCAATTCAGACAGTCGAAGGATTAAGTTGAGAACGATAAACAAGACAAGTCCCGCCAAGGCAAGCGCGAACGGCCCCAGCATCTGGCGCAACAGGTAACGGTCACATCGACGAAGCCTCATGACGTTCAGTGTACCGAACAGGAAGCGGTTCGAACCAGGGCAGTTGTCGCATCGAGGAAAGCTTGTTCCCAACTGCAATGGATGACTGTTTGGCAATGATGTATAGTCAGGGCAAGCCATGAAGACGCGTGTTTACATCGAAACTTGGGGATGCCAGATGAATCTCCATCAATCAGAGGAGATCGCTGGCGTGCTTGTTTCGGCTGGCTATGTGCTCGAAGAGGATCTGGAACGAGCGGATGTCGTCATCTTCAACGGGTGCATGGTGAGGCAGAAAGCAGAAGAGAAGGTGTTTGGACGCATCGGAGCGGTCGTTGAGGAGAAGAGAAAGCGTCAGGTGGTCCTGGGTGTCGGAGGATGTCTCGGACAAATTCATGGCGCTGCACTGCTCAAACGCATTGCCTCGATTGATTTCGTGTTCGGCTCCAGTGGGCACCAGTCTCTACCATCACTGATTGAGCGGGCCAGGACAGAGCGTGTTGCGGAATTATCAGAACCCATCTTCGACACGGAATTGAAGGTCAGGCGGGGAAACGGCGTCTCGGGAATGGTCACGATCACTGAAGGATGTTCAAACTTCTGCACCTACTGCATCGTTCCCTATGCGCGGGGGCCGATGCGCAGCCGTCCGAAAGACCTGATCCTGAGTGAAGTAGAGCAACTGCTCGCGGATGGGTTTCGCGAGGTTCTCTTGCTCGGGCAGAATGTGAATTCATACGGAACGGATCAGGCCAAGCATGGGAGTTTCGCAGACCTCCTGAAGGCAGTGGCTCAGACGGGCATCCCCCGTATTCGCTTCACGACGTCGCATCCTAAGGATCTCTCTGAGCGCATACTTCAGGTCATGAGCGATGAGCCCAACGTCTGCCATCATCTACATCTTGCCTGTCAATCGGGATCTGATGATGTGCTTCGCGCCATGAATCGAGGATATGACCGGGATCGCTACACAACAATCGCGGAGTTGGGTCGCGATATTATGCCTGACCTGAACATTACAACAGACATTATTGTTGGCTTCCCTGGTGAGAGCGACGCGGATTTCCGGAAGACGATGGATCTCATTGAACGCGTTCGATTTGGGTCAGTCTTTGCTGCCAAGTACTCGCCCCGCCCATTGACGAAGGGCGCCGATCTGACAGATGATGTGCCTACCTGTAAGAAAGAGGATCGGCTTGGCCTGATCCTCGTTCGGCAGAGGGCGATTGCGCAGGAAGAGAATCAGCGATTGCTGGGCAGCAATGTAGAGGTCCTGATCGAGGGGAAGACGCGAATGGGAGAGCTGTACGGACGTTCAGGTGATCATCGAACTGTGATGTGTGCGGGGGTTGCGGAGATTGGCGAAATGGTGACCGTCCGAGTGGAAGGTAGTTCTGCATCGTCGCTCTCGGGATGTATACTTCACAGAGAGAACTCTGGAGGAGAGCCATGATCGTGACAGTGACGTTGAACCCGGCGGTTGACAAGATGTATTGGGTGGACGGCTTGAAGATGTGCGATGTCACGCAAGAAGAGTTTCTAACGCGCGCGATCCGCAGCTCGACGTCTGCAGGCGGCAAAGGTGTGAATATCTCTGTCTTCCTTTCCAGATTCGGTATGGAGAACGTCGCCATGGGTTTTGTCGGGGGACATACGGGCCACGTTGTGGTGCGCGATCTGCGCGACGAGGGTGTGACCACGAATTTCGTATGGACACACGGTGAAACACGCATCAATGTGACACTCCTTCAAGTGGGTCGAGAGCACAGCCCCAACCTTGTGAACGAAGCAGGACAGACGATTCTCCCCGTCGAAGTTGATCGCCTCATGCGGCGGTATCGAGGCATGCTTAGTCGCGCCACGTGGGTGGTCCTGGGAGGCAGCATCCCTCCGGGGGTCGATCCTGGCATCTATGGCGAGATGGCGAAAATGGCCAAGGACGCTGGTGCCAAGGTTATTCTGAGTACAGGCGGAGAAGCCTTGACCCGTGCTCTAGGTGCTTTTCCATACATCGTCAAGCCAGACACGCGAGAACACATGACTTTGGAAGGCAAGGGGCTGACGTCTGTAGATGCCATTGTTGACGCCGGGCGACATATGATCGCCGTCGGGGCAGAGATCGTCATCATCTCGCACGATGTCACAGGCGATATTGCTATCACGCGTAACGATGTGTGGGAGATCAAGGCGGCGACGCCCACCTCCAAGTTCAAGAACCTGGTTGGCGCAGATGACGTATTCTTGGGAGGTATCCTGTACAAGCTTGTCCAAGACGCGCCACTAGAAGAGGCCCTAAAGTTCGGGCTGGCTGCGGGGCTTGCCAGCGCGGAATCTGAGGAGAAGATCTGCCGGAACATGGACGTCATCGAGCAAGAGCTGCAGGGAATCACTCTGGCGCGGTTGTGAGGAGGAACTCGTGAAGGTTCGCGACATTATGACCAAAGATCTGACCGCTGTAGAAAAAGACATGCCGGTTCGCGAGTTGATCTTCATCCTCAACAACGCAGAAATGCCGAACGTCCCCGTCGTTGATGAAGAGGGACGCTTGACCGGTATCATTTCGGAGAAGGATCTCATTCGCGCTGCGTTGCCAGGATATTTCGAGATGCTGCACTCGACATCGTTTATCCCTGACATGAACCAGCTGAGCAGAAAGCTGTCGCAAATCGCCGATCAGCCCATCGAGAAGTTTGTTCGCACTCCAGTTATGTCTGTAACTGAGGACGATGATGACTTGCAGGCTGCCGATCTCATCATTCGCAAGGGAGTCAAGAATGTTCCTGTCGTCGATGGGGATGGACGACTGGTCGGCCGCGTGCGGAGGATCGATCTCTTAAGGCACTTCCTGTAGTGCCGATGGAGTTCTCCTGGAGCGAGCTCGGCCTTGCCCGCGTATGGATGGAAGGGGCAACATCCTGCCATCTCTATGACCTTGAGAAGGGCAAGAAGGTCGCAGCTTTGCCACCCGACGACGTGCGTCTGCGCGTCAGCTTTGAGGCCGAATCAGGGGCTGTACTGCATGATCGCACAATCAGCCTCAGCTTGTTGTCCCGCGTCTTGCTGCCTACTCTCGTGGAGCACACGATGGAATCGGTGTGTGCCCACTTTGGGATCGAGAAACAGGGCTCGGAAACCAAACGACTGGCACGATTGCTTGAGGCCTTGCTATCTGAGGCCGTGTCTCTAGATCGAGAAGTGGTGGCCTTGGTCGCGCAGCTACTGCCATCTCCGATAGCAGAGGTTCTCATGGGGATCTTGGTCATTCCTCGACCGGCAGTGCCAGAGGCTAGAGTTCTTGCAGGTCGCGGGGGAGAGGATGTCGGACCAGAGGAAGTGGCTGTACCTTCAGCGCAAGCTGCGCTGGCGGCCAACGGCCCTATTGCATCGTCATTCGGGACGTTTGAGGTTCGAACGGGGCAGCTGCACATGGCTGAGGCCATTGACCATGCCTTTCGACACGGGCATGCTGCGCTGGTTGAGGCAGGCCCAGGAACAGGAAAGACGTTCGCCTACTTGATCCCTGCCATCCTGCATCTTCAGAAGAATCCCTCTGACCGCGTTCTTGTGTCGACGCGAACGCGACAGTTGCAGGAGCAGCTCTATGGCAAGGACCTCCCGTTCCTCGTCAAGCGCCTGATGCCCGATCTGGAGGTCGCGCTGCTCAAGGGGAGAGAGAACTACTTGTGTCTTCGGCGCTGGCATGCGCTCATTGGAGAGTTGACGGAGAGCCTCGAACAGGACATTCTGCTGCCGCTGTTGGCGCCGCTAGTGCGCTGGATCGTGGAGACACAGACAGGAGATATCGAAGAGAACAGCGCATTCCAATCCGATCCTGAGGCGCGCCGGCTGTGGCGAAGATTGTGCGATTCACCACACCACTGCACGGGTGCATTCTGCCAACATTGTGAAGAGTGCTTCTCCGTGCTTGCCCGCCGCCGTGCACGTCGCGCAGACCTGGTGGTCGTGAACCACTCGTTATTGCTGGGGGATCTCGCTGTCGACAACGTGGTTCTTGGGAAGTACACGCATCTGGTCGTCGATGAAGCTCACACGCTTGAGTCTGTTGCGCGAATGGCCTTCACTCGCCAGCTAACTGAGAGAGCGTTTGTCCGTCTGGCGGATGATCTGGCTCCATCAGGTCGTCGGCGTGGATGGCTACAACGCACGCCGTTTGTCGGCGGGATTGAGCCCTCGCAGAGGATTGGCGATCTGCTAAGCAGGCTGCGCAAACAAGTAGTCACAGTATTCAAGCAACTGGATGAGAACCTGCCCGACGAGCGGAGGGCCGATTTTTCTGCGCTCACTGAGCTGTCTGATGAGATTGGCGAAATGCCGATCTTGTTGACGCAGTTGGAGAGTGCGCTTGATTCTCTGTCCGACCACATCGAAGACGAGGAGCCATTGAAGGAACTTGAGGGATTCATCCGCATCGTACAAGGGCTAAGAGACGTTGTTTCAGCGATGTCGATTCCACCTTCTGAGAATACAGTGCACTGGTTTGAGCGTAGCCCCCATACGTTGGCATTTCACGCAACGCCAATGGACGTGGCCCCGTTCTTGGAGCAGCTGTTGTATCCAAGACTGAAATCATTGGTCCTAACCTCGGCCACGCTGTCTCTGGCGGGCAGCTTCGAGTACATTTGCCGATCCATCGGGCTCACAGACGATGCATTTGCCATCTCCTCAATGATTGCAGAAAGTCCGTTTGCCTACGAGGATCGCATGCGCATCCTTGTCCCGCGGTACATACCGCCGGCACATGGCGAGTTGCCGTCCTATGCGCTGGCACTGGCGACGCTGATTGCGAGTTTGTCTGAACGGACGGGAAAGAATGGATTGGCCCTGTTCACGTCGTATGCCATGATGCAGGCTGTCAAGGAGATGTTGCCCGCCCACGTAAACACACTTGTGCAGGGGGAGCTGTCTCGCCGAGCGTTGATTGATCAGTTCCGAAGTGCAGATCGTCCGATGTGGCTTCTTGGAACAGAAAGCTTCTGGGAGGGCGTTGACTTCCCTGGCGAAGAGCTGGAGATTCTGCTCATCTCGCGGCTGCCCTTTCCCGTGCCCACGGATCCCGTGCTGGCAGCGATGGGCGATCGCATGATGCGGACGGGACGTGATCCATTCATGGAATTGTCGCTTCCACTTGCAGGGATGAAGCTTCGCCAAGGAATCGGGCGCCTGATTCGGACGACGGGTGATCGCGGCTTGGTATTTCTTACGGACCAGCGCATTGTGACACGGGGATATGGGAAGCTTCTTGCGAAATCGTTGCCCGTGAAGATCGAAACGATGGCAGATGCCAACACCCTGTTGTCTGAAGCGGTGAGCTGGTTTGACAGCTCGTCTTGATGATTGTCTGAGCAAACGTGTAGGGGCAGTTCAGAATTGACTTGTATGGCTCCAGTCGCTAGAATATGGCCTGTAATCGGGGGGCAGTTAGCCGATCGACCGGTTCTATCTGATCGTATGAAAATTTCCGTGGTGGTACCCGCATTTAACGAGGCCGGGCGAATTAGCTCAGTTCTGCGCGCTGTCGTTGCCAGTACTCTGGTTGATGACGTCATTGTCGTGGATGATGGATCGGACGATGGAACAGGAGAAGAAGCGAAATTGTTCCCTGTTCGCGTCGTCAGACTGCCAGAGAACAAGGGCAAGGCCGTTGCGCTGGATTATGGCATATCGCTAGCAAAGAATGATACATTCCTGTTCCTGGATGCGGATCTTGTTGGATTAACGACCATGCATGTGGACAAGCTGATTCGCCAGTATCAGGAACTGAACCTGGATATGGCTGTTGGGGTCTTTGCCAACGGTCGAAAGAACACAGACTTGGCCCAGAAGATCAACCCCTATGCTTCGGGACAGCGCGTGCTCACTCGGAAGCTGTGGGA
Source organism: Candidatus Atribacteria bacterium (assembly GCA_004525685.1). Classification (GTDB taxonomy): domain Bacteria; phylum Bipolaricaulota; class Bipolaricaulia; order UBA7950; family UBA9294; genus SPBW01. Next base: position 15,764 of record SPBW01000014.1, on the reverse strand, counting down.
GCGCGCCAAACAGTTCGTTGAGGTCGAAGAAGTAGATTTCGGCATCGAGATTGCGCTCTCCCGACTGGCCGCCAAAGAAGACTGGGTGAAGGAATACATCAAGCTAGAAGGCGTGACTCACGTGCTGAAAGAAGAAAAGCGAGGGTTCCGCCGAGGGATGATCGACCGCCTCAAGATGTACGGACACATGACAAAATGGTTGTTCAAGAAGCTACGAATCACGTGACACGAGAATCCCCCCATTGGGTGAATACGCCAGCAATTCGAGTACGAAGCGCCCACTTTCATCGGGTGAATAGGAGAATCTCGCCATCGGATCAATAGGAATACGATGACCATACACTGGGTAACCTTCCTTCTTTCTGCTACTGCCATCATCTTGGCAGGGATTCGATTGGCTCCCTATGGCGAAGCGATCGGCAGGCGGACGGGAATTGGACAAGGATGGATTGGACTGTTGTTCTTGGCCACGCTTACCTCGATTCCTGAGATGACGACCACGGTCACGGGTGCACTCATCGATGTGCCCAATATCGCGCTTGGGAATGCATTCGGCAGCAATCTGTTCAACGTGGTGATTATCGCGGTGCTAGACGTCCTGCTACTCGGGCGTGGCCCCTTCTTGTTGAAGGTGCGAAGCTACCACGTTCTCAGCGGAAGCGTCGCCGTTGTACTAACCTTGCTGGCAGCGCTAGGGATCGCGATCGGATCTACGACGACCTGGCTGGGGATCAGTCCATTCAGTTGGCTTATCCTGATCGGGTATATCGCGGGTGTCTTCCTTCTCTACCATGCGGAGAAGAAGCAAGTAGAGTTGGAAGAAGAGACAGGCGAACCGATGTCACTTTCAAAGGCCATCTTGGGGTTTGCACTTTGTGCTGTCGTCGTCATCGTCTCTGGCATCTTTCTCATTGGCTCAAGCAAGGCGATATCGTTGGCAACAGGATTGTCTGCATCCTTCATGGGTGCATTCCTGGTGGCCATCGTGACATCTCTTCCGGAATTGGCGACATCGATTGGAGCCCTGCGAATCGGAGCCTACGACATGATCGTGGGGAACTTGTTCGGCTCCAACATGTTCAATATCCTAACGATCTTCTTCGCAGACTCGGCATTCAGATCTGGGTCTATCCTATCTGGACTGGGTGTCGTCGGAGAGAAAGATCAATTGGTTGTGGCCATCTGTGGCGTGTTGCTAACTGTGATTGCAATGATCGCCATCAGTGTACGTTCGCGAAGAAAAGTATTGGGCGTCGGCATCGACTCCATGGTCCTTTGGGTCGTTTACTTGATGGCAACCGTTTTGATAATCAGCAGAGGGATTTAGCTTTGAGGTGATGTCTTATGGAAGTACGAGAGCTGCAAGGTAAAACGATCGATGAGTTATTCGCCCTAGCAGACGAATTGGAAGTGAAGAACAACAAGCACTCAGATCAAGATGACGTGATGCGCGCGATCATGACTCAGGTTGCCAAGGCGGGAGAGTTGACGTTCTCAGAGGGCGTGCTGGAATTGCATCCAGATGGCTATGGCTTCTTGCGAGGCAAGACCAGTCTTCCGAGCCGAACCGATGTCTATGTCTCGCCCTCGCAGATCAAGAGGCTGGCATTGCGCGCTGGAGATCTGATTAGCGGTGCCATTCGAGCCCCCAAGAATGACGAGCGCTACTTCGCATTACTTAAGGCTGATACCATCAATGGCGGCGATCCAGACGATACTCGTCGGCGCGCGAGATTCAGAGATCTTACGCCGCTGCATCCTGATGAGCATCTTCGGCTGGAGCATGATTCCGCAGAGATTTCAACCCGGATTATCGATCTGTTCTGCCCAATTGGAAAGGGACAGCGTGGGCTCATCGTTTCTCCGCCAATGGCAGGCAAGACGACGTTGCTCAAGCAGATTGCAAACGGGCTCAACGCGAATTATCCCGATATCAAACTGTTTGTCCTGCTCGTGGATGAGCGCCCCGAAGAAGTGACAGACTTCACCCGATCCATCGTGTCGGGAGAAGTCGTGGCAGCGACCTTCGACATGGAGCCCAAGCATCACACGCGAATTGCAGAACTGGTCACAGATCGTGCCAAGCGCCTTGTTGAACTGGGACATGATGTGGTCATTCTGATGGACTCCATCACGAGATTGGCTCGCGCCTACAATCTATCGATCCCCGCATCTGGGAAGCTGCTCTCTGGCGGCATGGATCCATCGGCACTGTACAAGCCAAAGGAATTCTTCGGCGCGGCTCGGAATATGGAGAACGGCGGCAGTCTGACGATTATCGCCACGGCGCTCGTGGATACGGGTAGCAAGCTCGATCAAGTCGTGTTCGAAGAGTTCAAGGGAACCGGAAACATGCAGCTGGTCCTTGATCGCAATCTCTCGAACAAGCGCGTCTTCCCTGCGATTGATATTGAACAGTCGGCCACGCGCAAGGAGAATCTTCTTCTTGGCGAGAAAGAATTGAACAGAGTGTGGATCCTACGTAAGATGATGGGGAACCTAAACGACCCGATGGCGGCTATGGAGTTCGTCAAGGGCAAGATGGAGGCGACAAAGGACAACGCGCAGTTCCTTGAGTTGATGAAAGGTGACTAGAACCTCAGGCTACCGCTATACGAAGAAGAAGCCCATCCGAAGGGATCGTGTGACTATTGCGATCCTGGTCTTGGTTGCCATCATCCTCGTTCCAATGCTTGTTCGCTCCGGGTGTTCTCGACGGGAAGACCCGATCACTGTGGTGGACAATGGCGTGGTTGTTGCCCCTCCGGCAGATGACGGCACGACAGCTGATCATCCGATTACCGACGGTGCTGTAGTCAGTTCGGAACGGTTCTTAGTTCACACAGTTGAAGACGGGGAGACCATTGCCGATATCGCGACGGCTCTAGGAGTAACGGTTTCTGCCCTGCTGGCCAGCAATCAGCTGTTTACTGGCGGACAGATTCAACCTAGACAGGTCCTCTATGCCTCGACCGAAGGGATTGTCCACACCATTAAGCAGGGGCAGACTCTGTCAGACATTGCACGATCGTATGCCGTTCCTCTTGAGACCGTCACCGCAGCGAACGATCTGAGGTCTAGTTCTACGATTTTTGCTGGAGATCGGATTCTGATTCCTGGTGTGACGACATCGTTCTGGAACAACACGCTTAGCCTGTCCCACGGAACGAGAGTGCAGTTCATCTGGCCCCTGGAAGCGGAGGTCGTGTCCGAGTATGGATGGCGCATTCATCCCGTGTTGGGAGAGCGTGAGCATCATGATGGAATCGATCTTGATGTGCCGCAAGGGACGACCGTGCATGCTTCAGCCGGAGGCGAGGTGTTCTTTTACGGGGAGCAGCCAGGCTACGGCAATGTCTTGATCATCGAACACGTAGGAGGCTTCTACACCCTCTACGGACATCTGGCAGATTCATTCGTCTTTGCGGGCCAGTATGTGGAGATGGGACAGGTCGTGGCACAGTCTGGCAACACAGGGATCTCTTCTGGGCCGCATCTGCACTTCGAACTACGCAACGGCAACTACCCCATTGACCCCATCCGCTACCTTCCTTAGTCCATGACGTCCTTTGTGATCGAAGGAGGGGAGCCACTTGTCGGCCATGTTCGGATAGGTGGTGCGAAGAATGCTGCGCTTCCTGCGTGTGTCGCATCGCTTCTGACTGAAGACCCAGTCGTTCTTCATTCCATTCCGCAGCTGCGGGATGTGAGCACCATCCTCTACATGCTGGGGGCATTAGGCAAGCGCGTTGTTCGCCACGAGTCGAATGTCTCTGTTGCTACAGGCGGCGGTCTGAAGCCGGAAGCCAATGCCTATTCTGTGGGACAGATGAGGGCATCATTCCTGGTGCTGGGGCCGCTTGTTGCGCGACTGGGACGGGCTGTGGTGCCCTTGCCAGGCGGATGCGCGATCGGCGCTCGTCCCGTTGATCTTCATTTGGATGGGATGCGCTCGTTGGGTGCGTATGTTGAGGAACGTGAAGGCGTTGTCGTCGTATCCGCCAAGAAGCTTGTTGGAGCTACGATTCATCTCCCCTTCCCTTCTGTCGGCGCAACTGAGCAAATAACCATGGCCGCTTGCCTTGCAGAGGGTGAGACGGTCATTCACAATGCGGCGATCGAGCCTGAGGTGATGGACCTGATTGATTTGCTCATCAAGATGGGGGCCCAGATTGCTGTTTCAGATCGCATGATTCGCATCGTGGGACGAAGCTCTCTTGGAGGCGCGGAACATACGCTCATTCCTGATCGTATGGAAGCAGGGACGCTCTTGTTGGCAGGAGGAATCACAGGTGGATCCGTGTCTGTGTCGCCGGTCGTTCCTGAGCACCTGGGAGCCTTCTTGCTTGCACTAAGAGCCGCTGGATTAGATGTCGAGATCGATGGAGCGACCGTCACAGCACGTTGCGTAAGCCGCCCGATCGGTATTGAGCTTCAGACGTCGCCCCATCCGGGATTTCCGACGGATCTTCATCCCCCCATGGCAGCGCTTCTGACAACAGCCAAGGGAACGAGTTGGATTGCGGAATCGGTTTTTGAACGCCGCTTTGCCTATACGGAATCGCTACGCAAGATGGGAGCACGAATCGTCCAAGATGGCAAGATGATTTCCATCCAAGGCGTAGATCGGCTGATCGGACAATTCGTGGAAGCTCCAGATATTCGCGGAGGTGCCGCGCTCCTGTTGGCGGGATTGGCGGCGCAAGGGCGAACCGTCATCACGGGCCTCCATCATCTCGACCGGGGGCACGCAAACCTTGAAACAAAGCTGAAGAGCATAGGAGCGCGCATTGAGCGACGAGAAGAAGCTACCTAGAGAAGAACTGCTGATCGAAGATCGGCTAGGTCTGCGCGCTCGTGTCCTCGGGACCGAGCAAGCGATTCTTGTTGGCATTCTCCAAGGGGACGAAGAAGACGAAGAATCCCTTCGCGAGCTTGAATCCTTGGCGGACACAGCAGGCATTCCCACATTGGCTGTCATGACCCAGCGACGCCCTCGCCCCCATCCAGCCACGTTCATTGGCAAGGGGAAGGTTGAGGAGTTGAAGGCGGCGCTGAGCGAGTTGGAAGCGGACGTCGTAATCTTCAATAGAGAACTCAGACCTGCGCAGGCAAGGAATCTTGAGACGGCTCTGAACCGCAAAGTCATCGACAGAACGCAACTCATCATGGATATCTTCGCGCAGCGAGCCTCCACAAAAGAAGCGAGACTACAGGTCGAGTTGGCGCAGCTTCACTACCTGCTGCCTCGGTTGCGTGGGTGGGGGACGTCGCTCACAAGAGCAGGAGGACGTGCTGTTGGCGGCGTCGGGACGCGCGGACCTGGTGAGACGCAATTGGAGCTGGATCGCAACAAGATCTATGTTCGCATCCATTCGCTAGAAAGGCGCCTGAAAAAGACAGCTAGCGAGAGAGCTGTGCGTCGCCACAAACGCGGCCGCAGTGAGCTTCCAGAAGTTGCGCTGATTGGCTACACAAACAGCGGCAAGTCAACGCTTCTGAACACACTCTGCACGTCCGATGTCTTTGTCGAAAACAAGCTGTTCGCGACACTGGACACGCGTGTGCGCCGAACGGATATCACTCCCGGCAGAGCCATCCTGATGTCTGACACCGTCGGGTTCATTCAAGACCTACCGCATGATTTGGTGCCTGCCTTTGCTGCCACATTGGAGGCTGCGAAGACGGCCCATCTTCTGCTGCATGTAGTCGATGTCTCCAAACCGACTTGGGAGGCTGATATTCGTGCAGTGACAGACACGCTAGAGACCGAGATCTTCCACGATGAGGAGGATCGGCCTCCGATGCTGACCGTGCTCAACAAGATCGATCGTTGTGAGAACGGATTCTCGCTCAATGTGGAAGGGCTTCCGATATCGGCCACAGTAGGAACCAATCTGGACGAGCTGCGCTCGATGATCGCCAAGCGGCTGTTCCCCGAGAGCACAGAGAGGAGCTTCACTCTTCCTCATCAGGCGCTTCATGCGTTGCACCCATTCACCGCAGCAGGACGAGCCCGCATCATTGCCTATGGTGAACGCGGGGCACAAGTGGAGGCGGCGCTTTCTTCAGATGAATGGCGAGTGCTGGAGGCCGCCGGAGCCGTCGTTAGCGTCTCCGTTGCCTCCCTGGACGAAGAACTGTAATCTCTGAGAGGTTTACCTCAAGCCGCTCACGGTTTTCGGTCACGATGGTAACGGTCTTGCGGAAGATGTTGTGGGAGATGAGCTTCCCGCTCTTGCCATCGTATTCCACCTGCGCTCCAAGCTTCGGGAAGGCAGCCAACTCCTGCTGATAGGCTTCATGCTCGTAAGCCAGGCAGCACATGAGTCGTCCGCATGCGCCGGTGATGCGCTCGGGGGACACGAACAGCTCCTGATCGTAGGCCATCTCCATAGGGATAGGATTGGTTTCGCGCAGGAAACGGTGACAGCAGATCTCCAACCCGCAGCGTCCCAACCCACCCTTGATACGTGCCTCATCCCGTGCCCCCATCTGACGAAGCTCGATCCGCGTACCGTAGCGGCTGGCCAAGTCGCGCAGTAGAGATCGAAAATCAACACGATGGGGCGAGGTGAAGTAGATGCGCAGCTGTTTTCGATCAAGCGTGTACTCAGCAGCAACCAGATGCATCGGCAATTCGTGGTGGGCGATGACTTCTCGCGTTGAGGACATGATGCGCTCGGCATCGGCCTGGTTGTATCTATAGGTTTCGACATCTGATGGTGTGGCTACGCGCACGATGCTTTCCAGTTGCTCACCCAATCCCGCACCGGCTTCCAACTCTCCCATCATCACGCCCAATCGCAGGCCTCCATGCTCGACGACACAAGAGTCACCCGCTTTCAGCGAGACACCTCCCGCATTGAAGTAGACGGTCTCGCGTTCAAGATTCTGGACATGGATGAGAATGACTCGCTCAGCTGTCATGGCTTTCTCCTTCACAGGGCAAGAACAAGGATAGCAGAATCCCTTCGACTGGCCCATAGACGGCTACGCAACGATGTGCATCATCGAGAGCAAGAGCCAAGTTCTGAAGACGTCTTTCTCCCAATTCGTCGAATACAGCATCCGCTGTCGGATCGATCGGGCAGGGCTTGCGCTGAGCGGTTCTCAACAGATCGAATGCGACCATCAGTAGATCATGGAGGAACTGTTCCAGCGATTCGCGGGACTGCGCGGCCAGAATGCGAATTCCCACAGTCAGGAGCTCGGCGTCAGCTGAAGCCATCCGCTTGAGCACATGGAGAAGGCCCTGCCTACGTTGTAGAGGATCATCCCCTAGGCATGCATCGATAACAGCAGTGATGCCGCTTTGCGTGAGTGTGCGGGTTGCGTCGGCAAGATCGTGAGGGACGTTGACCTGCGATACGAGGAGGCGCTCAAGCTCTCCGTTTCGTAGTGCGAGACGAGACAGCCATGCGGCATGACTCTCCTCATAGCCGGCATCGCGCAAGCGACTACTGATCTGAGTATTCGAAGCGATCGGCATTCGTATGAGACGACTGCGGGAAACGATCGTTGGCAGTAGATCCGACGGATGTTCAGCGAGCAAGATGAATCGAAGATCGCGCGGCGGCTCTTCTAGGATCTTGAGCAGAGCATTGGATGCTTCGATGGTCAGAGCTTCTGCATTTGCGATCAAGCAGACCTTACAATCGGACTGAACTGGAGCGAATTGGGCAGCTCGAATGATGTCGCGAACCTGCCCGATGCCAATCCGCTCCTTGCCTTCAGGAGGGGACAGCTCGATCACGTCGGGATGTACGCCTCTGACCGCTTTGGATGTATCTGCGTCGCAGCGTGAGATCACCTCGGCTGCGAGCTGACGGCCTTCGTACAGACGGTCAATGGAGCGACTCACGAGATAGATGGTTGCAGAGGCCATGCTCAACAGGCTCTTGTCTGCATCCGTTGGGTTCATGTGATGCATGCTCCTCCATGCGACTTCGGGAGCTTAAGGAATCCTGTGCGCCTCGTCATGTCGAGAGGAACCTCACTTCCAGGAAGTCGGCAAGCGCTTCGACATCTCGTGGTGAGAAGCGTGCTGTGCCATCAGGCAATGCAATCGAGGCATCGCTCACAACGGCAATCACATCGATCGCTCCTGCGAAGGGTTCTTGGGAAATCTCGCCGCTGCGGCGGAAGACCTCTATTTTCGGGAAAGGCCCTCGCTTCAATCCCTCAATCAGAACGATGTCACAATCTGAGAACAACTGCTGAATGTCGATGTCCAAACGCTCAAGATTGCGCTGTTGCCATGTGAGCATGGCGTTGTCGCGAGTCAACAGCAGCATGCGTCGAGAACCTGCCTCGCGAAGCTGATGCGAGTCCGTGCCTGGCACATCAGCGATCTCCAAGTGTGGCGCATGCTTCACTGTCCCCACGCGCAAGCCTCGTTCGGTCAGTGTCTCCACGAGCCGCGTGAGCAGGCGCGTCTTACCCGCGTTGTGATGTCCAATGAAGCTGATGACAGGGATCATTCTATCCACGTTGAAGCTGCCCAATACAGTCTTCCATAGCCAGCCGCCGGAGCGTGTCATCTGTGGGCCCATAACGATCATATCCTCGAGCTTCGTAGTACTCAGCGATGGCCGCGCGCATCACAGAGGGCTCGACTGGATGTCCGCTGCTTGCACCTGTGGGCAAGGCTTCTGCGAAGCGGGGCGGCAAGCCGTCTTCATCCATGGTGTGGCCGACTCGCCCACTCAAGAGTCTCATGGCAGCGTAGGCGCGCTCGCCGACACGAATCATCTCGTCGGAATTGACACGGAGGCCGCTCGCTGCTTCCAAGAGTGACCGGATGGCGGGATAGCTGTAGGTCTCACCCGTTGCGCGCGAAGTGAAGCAGCAGACGACAAGTGAGTTGTCAAACGAACGCAGATCCTCAAATGCCTTGACTGGCTGGGCTTTGTCATGAAGAGAGAAACGATCATAGGCATGCAGAACCCCGATTTCTCGCGCAGGTTGCTCGGATGCCAGCATCGTGTCGTGCAACCCTTCCATGTGGTTGGCGCCGCGTGGAGTCGTGGCATAGCTCAGTCCGAGTCCCTGTTTTCCCCGTGGCTCATGCATGGGTAGTTCAACACCCTTGATGGTCATGGAGAAGTCTGCCTGGATGTCTCGGGCCAGCACGTCTAGCCCGTCTGCCGCCGTCGCGGCACGTCCTTCTCGGTGCGCCAGCTCTCTTGTCAATCGAATGACTGCCTGTGGATCTCCCCAGGCGATCGGTTCATCGATGAGGCCCTTCTCAGACGCCTCCATGAGAAAGGCAATCACAACGCCTACGGAGATCGTATCCAAGCCATACTCATTGCAGAGTTGATTGGCCAGCGCAATCGAGTCCAGATCGCCGTTCATGCAGAGCGATCCCAGTGCAGCGAGTGTCTCGTATTCAGGGCCTCCAAATTCGGGCAGAACCTGATGGCCATCGAAAGTTGTGGCCACTGCTCGTTTGCAGCGAATGGGACATCCGGCACAGGTTTCTCGGCCCGACAAGATGGTATCGTGCAATCGGACTCCGCCGATGCTGTCCGCATGTTCGAACACACCTTCCTGGAAATTCTTGGTCGGCAGAATGCCCATCTCGGAGAGCGCTGTCACGCCGCCGCCAGTGCCGTATTGGCCGAATCGCTTGTATCCGTCGCTGAGGAAGGTCTTTGCGTACTCGGCTCGCTCGTGCGCGAATCGAGTAGGATCTGCCAACGTCTTGCTCAGATTCCCGCGGACAACGACGGCCTTGAGCTTCTTTGCGCCCATGACCGCGCCGAATCCAGGGCGGCCGGCTGCTCGAGAGCGGTCATTGATGATACAGGCTTGGGCGACCAGCCTTTCTCCCGCGATCCCGATCGAGCTGACGCGGGCTCCTGGGAAGCGGCTCTTGAGCGACTCCTCTGTGGTGCTGGTTCCTGTCCCCCACAAGTCATCAGCAGGCTGAAGAGAAGCTATGCCGTCGATGAGTGCAAGAATGACAGGCGCCTCGGATGCGCCTCGGACAAGAATGCCGTCATAGCCGCTGCGTCCCAACTCATGGCCGAAATACCCACCGCTGTAAGCGTCGGCGACTCGCCCTGTCTTGGGAGAGATCGAAAGCACAGCATGGCGCCCACCTCCAACAATCATCGTGCCTTGGAAGGGGCCTGTTGCGAACACAAGAATGTTCTCAGGACCCAGCGCAGTGGCTTGCTGGGGGAGTTCTTCGAGGAGAATGCGCGCTGCCATTCCCTTTCCGCCGACGAAGCGAGTCTGCCAATCCTGGGGGAGTTCGTAGTCCTTGATCGTTCCGGCAGACAGATTGACATCGAGATACTTCCCATAGCTAGCGTTCATGGCTTCTCCTTCTGATCGCAGAACCGCTATTGTACGGTTTGCGGTAAGCCTCAGCCAGTTTGCGTTTCGCGAATTGCTGCCTGATAATTCACAAACTCCATCCGATGAGGTGACTGCATGAGAACGCTTTCCCAGGTACTGCGCGAAACGACAGAGAAGTTCCCGCAGCGCGATGCAATCTTGGATCCACGAGGAATCACGCTGACGTACGAGGCACTGGATCAGAAGGTCAGTCAACTGGCTCGCGGCCTACTTGAGCTTGGCGTTGACAAGGAAGACAAGGTTGGCCTTTGGATGCCCAATATTCCCGAGTGGGTCATCGCATACTACGCCATCGCCCGCATCGGAGCTGTCGTCGTGCCGATGAACACACGCTACAAGAGCCATGAAGTGGAGTACATCCTCAACGACTCTGAGGCAACGACGCTCTTTGCTGTGGGAGAGTTCGCTGGCATCGACTACCTGTCGATGATAAGCGAAATCAGAGGTAGTCTTCCGAATCTGAAGCACATCATCACTGTCGGGGAGCCCGGAGAAGGACAGCATGGTTTTGATGCAGTGGTCGATCAAGGAGCTAAGCTTGTCGGCGACTCGAAGCTTGCTGATCGCGAGAAGCTATGCGATCCACTCGATAACGTGTTCATCCTGTATACGTCGGGGACAACGGGCAATCCGAAAGGTGCCATGCTCTCGCACCATAACATCGCCAAGAATGCAGAACAAGTAACAGAGGTGCTGCGCACAGCGGAACAAGATGTCTTCCTGTTGGCAGTTCCCTTCTTCCATTGCTTCGGATGTGTCATGGGGATCGCGGGCTCGATCACATGGGGTGCAGCGATGGTCCCTATGCAGATCTTCAAACCTGCTGAAGCGCTTGAGTTGGTGGAACGGTTCGGCATCAGCGTCCTTTATGGTGTCCCGACCATGTTCGTCCTCGAGTTGGAGGAGTATCGAAAGGGGAAGGCCAACGGATCGTCTTATGATGTGTCGACGTTGCGAACCGGCATCATGGCAGGGGCCCCTTGTCCAGTGGAAGTCATGCGAGGCACGATGGTAGACATGCACTGCAATGTCTCCATTGCCTACGGACTCACTGAGGCCTCGCCTGTGATCACGATGACTCGGTTCGATGACTCTGTGGCTCGGCGTGTGGAAACCGTTGGACGGGCTCTGGAAGGTATCGAAGTCAGGATCGCCGATGACGACAGGAACCCTCTGCCACGAGGAGAGATGGGGGAGCTGGCCTGCCGCGGCTACAACGTCATGATGGGCTACTACAAGATGCCCGACAAGACAGCCGAATCGATTGACGAGGATGGCTGGCTCTATTCGGGCGATCTGGCCACCATGGATGACGAGGGATACGTTCAGATCGTTGGTCGGAAGAAAGACATGCTGATCTGCGGAGGATTCAACGTCTACCCGGCAGAGATCGAGGAATATCTGTTCACACATGCCAAAGTGCAGAATGTTTCCGTGATCGGGATGCCTGATGACGTGATGGGAGAGGTGTCTGTTGCCTACATCATTCCTCGCGAAGGCCAACGCGTCGATCCACAAGAGATCATCGACTTCTGCGCTAATGAAATCGCCAACTTCAAGGTCCCCAGATACGTGCAGATTGTAGATGAGTTCCCCATGACACAATCAGGGAAGATCCAGAAGTTCAAGCTGCGGGAGATCGCCAAGGCGTCCATGGATAAGGGCGACATGCGGAAGCTCAGTCCGTCGAGAAAGTAGAAGTCCATGACACATCCGAGTACTGAATCTGAGGTCTTGCGCCTTGCGCAGGACCTCATTGCACTTGAGAGCCATTGTGATGCGGGCGACCGCGAAGCCAACATCGGCCGATTCCTCGTGAGCTGGTTTGAGGGTGCCGGGATCGAGTCTGCACTGCAGTACGTGGCCGGGTGCCGTGCCAATGTCGTAGCCAGGATGCCTGGCGGCGATGGCCCAAGCCTCATGTTCAATGGACACATGGACACGGTGCCTGCCGGTGACATGCGCGATGCATTCACGCCAACTGTCCGCGACGGCGTGTTGTGGGGCAGGGGCGCATGTGACATGAAGGGAGCCATTGCAGGGATGGCCTGCGCCATGGCAACACTGGCTCGCTCGGATGAAGCAAGCCGCTTGACTGGAGATCTTCTGTTCACGGGGACAATCGGCGAGGAAACAGGATCCATTGGTGTGAAGGCATTGATCGAAGCGGGAATCAGGACGGACTATGCCGTGGTAGGAGAGCCTACGTCAATGCGAATTGGAATTGCCCACAAGGGCGCCTGCTTCATTCGCATTTGTCTGTCAGGCCGTGCAGCTCATGGCAGCTGCCCTGAACAAGGCGTGAATGCTGTCTCCTACGCAGCCCAGATTATTCGGAACCTGGAAAACGAACTTCGGCTGACGCTCGCCCTGCGCATGCATCCCTTGCTAGGATGCTCAACTGTGAGCGTGGGCCGGATTGCTGGAGGGACCCAGCCCAACATCGTCGCACAGAGTTGCTTCATCGACATTGATCGACGAACGCTGCCGAGCGAGGCTGATGTGCTAGATGAGGTGCGCCACCTGGTCAGCGAAGTCTGCAACCAGGTCGACGGTCTCTCATGGCATGTCGAAGAGATGCCGGAAACATCACTTGTTCCCCACGTCGCGCTCGGGACGTCAGCAGATGCCATTCTCGTCAAGACGGCTCTGCAAACATGTGAGAGATTGGATCTTCCTGGTGATCCGATCGGCGTCACGTATTGGACTGACGGAGGGCATCTAGCAAGTTCAGGGATTGAGACGATCATTCTGGGACCAGGAGATATCGCCAACGCGCACGGTCCAGCGGATCGAGTGGCAACCCGAGAGCTGGCGATGTGCATGCAGATCTACGGTGATCTTGCTAGACGGCTACTTCTTGCCAGTTAGCGTGTGTCTAGGACCTCAAACAACTCTTCGAGCGTCTTGCTCAAACAGCTGGCAATCTTCGCAGCCGTCTTGACTGTTGTTCCAGCACCATTCTCGATAGAGGAGAGCATGGGGCGCGACAAGCCAATGCGCTTAGACATCTCCTCGGACGTGAGTCCCGCGAAGATGCGTGCTCGCCGAATGGCGCCATTTCTCGACACGATGCGGTAGTACTTCTTAGGCATGGTTGTATGAAGAGTGTACCATAAGTGACAAATGCCGAACCAAAACCGATATCCAACAGCCATAAGTCATATAGGACAAATAAGACAGTCAACTGTCTGCAAAAACTTGACAAAGGTTTGACAGATCCCTACAGTGGTAGCGTGTGCCTACGCAACGCCCCTTGGCCGGGCCCAATCGTAGTACGGGAGGTCGACCTCGATCGGCCTAGCAGATGGGGGAGAACAGACTTCCGAGCCACTGGGGCGTTGCACCTCCAACAACGAGACAATTCCGACTGCGCGCCTGCGACGACACGTAGTTGACAACACTAGAGAGATCCCATCCAGCTTCGGGTAGAGCTCTGTGACCAACATCTGGGGCAAGATGCGGCTTCAGCTTTGACACAGGGCGACTGCTCAACACGCTGGATCAAAGAGCCGTGCAGCAAGAGGCCGTCGTTGCGTCCAACATCAATACTGGTATACTAATACCAGAATAACGAAATAGGAGAACTGCATCTATGGCGAATCTGTTGAAACTGTCGGAGGCGACGGCACTGGCTCTCCACACGATGGTCGATCTTGCGGCCCACGGGGATTCGATGTCTGCAGCGCCCATGGCCGAACGGCTTTGTGCATCAGAAGCCCACGTGTTCAAGGTCTTGCAGCAGCTGGTACGAGCGGGGCTGCTGCGATCCAAACGGGGCCCGGGCGGAGGATACAGGCTGGCCAAAGCGGCTGATGAGATTACGTTGATGGATGTCTACGAAGTGTTTGAGGGGCCCATGCGCAGTGATGGGTGCTTGTTTGACCATGCGCTCTGTAGCCGCCTTGACTGCGTTCTCGGAGGCCTGGTAGAGGATGTTCGCTCGAGGGTTGTCAATCACTTCACCCAGACGACGCTGGCGCAAGCGGGAAAAGAGTAGGAGGAATCGTGTTCTGTTATCAGTGTGAGCAAACGATGAATGGCGAAGGCTGCAGAAGCTTCGGCGTCTGCGGCAAGGATCCGACAACGGCAGCACTGCAAGATGTGTTATTCACCATTGTCAAGGGCATGAGCACGTATGCGCATCGTGCCCGCAAATTCGGTGCTCGTGATGCCGACATTGATCGTTTTGCGATCCATGCCCTCTTCACGACTATCACCAATGTGAATTTTGATGCACAGAGATTGGAAGGGCTGATCCGTCAGGGCCTTGAGCTACGGGATCGTGCTCAATCTCTCTATGAGTCGTGCTGCCAGGCAGATGGCGTGGCCTCAGACGCTCTCCTTGCTGCGGTGGCCGTTGTGGCGGGCACGTCTGTCAGAGAGTGGCTTGACGAGCAGAAGACCTTCTCCATTGATGCCCGCAGGTCGCGGAATGGAGACGATGTGGTGGGGTTGCAGGAACTGCTTGCCTATGGCCTCAAGGGAGCGGCTGCCTACGTCGATCATGCCCAGATACTCGGGTTTGAGCAGGAGTCAATCTGGGCGACGTTCCACGAGATGCTTGACTACCTGGCATCGAATCCGACAAACGCGGCTGAGCTGACGGGCATGTGTCTGCGATGCGGAGAGATGAATCTTGCGGTGATGGAGCTTCTTGACAAGGCCCATACATCTACTTATGGCATGCCTGAGCCAACGTCCGTGCGAATCGAGCCGCTTGCGGGGAAAGCCATCTTGGTGTCTGGCCATGATCTTAAGGACCTAGAGGCGCTACTTATCCAAACCGAAGGCAAGGGCATCCATGTCTACACGCACGGTGAGATGCTGCCAGCGCACGGCTATCCCAAGCTCAAGGCATACAGCCACCTGGCTGGCAACTATGGTGGCGCATGGCAGGATCAGCAGAAAGAGTTTGACGCCTTCCCTGGCCCCATTCTGATGACGACCAATTGCATTCAGAAGCCCCTGGACTCCTACAAGGCTCGCATCTTCACCGCTGGATTGGTTGCGTGGCCGGGTGTTCCTCACATTGGGGATCGCGACTTCTCAGCAGTGATCGACGCTGCGCTCCAAGCACCAGGTTTCAGCGAGAACGGCTCTGACAAGACGATTCTTGTCGGGTTTGCACGCAACGCGGTTCTTGGCGTGGCAGACAAGGTGATTGATGCCGTCAAGAGCGGCGACATTCGACACTTCTTCCTGATCGGCGGATGTGACGGTGCCAAGTCGGGACGCAACTACTACACCGATTTGGCGCAGCTGGTTCCCGACGACTGTGTGATCCTGACATTGGCATGTGGGAAGTACCGCTTCAACAAGCTTGAGTTTGGCGACATCGGCGGCATCCCGCGTCTGCTCGACATCGGCCAATGCAATGACGCGTACTCGGC
>SPBW01000024.1 GCA_004525685.1 Candidatus Atribacteria bacterium | reverse complement strand
GGTGCATACCTGATTGGGCGATTTGAAAACATGGATACGCTGATCGGGATGTATCAGGATCCAAACGATGCGACCGACGTGGCGATTGGTCTGATGAAGATCATCGACACGGAAGCCAGTATTTCTTGGGGCCAAGAAATCTACAAAGACGCCAACGGCTCTGCAACGATTACCGTCATTGACCCGGATGAGAATCTCAACTGTAATGAGGTTGAGTACGTCCCCGTATTCATCATTGTCAATCCGGGATCTTGGAACCCGGTGGATGGGTCGGGAAACGATGGTGGGCGTAGCCCAACCAATTTCTGCATGCTTCTTCGAACAGGCGGGGTCTCGGGCGCCCTCCCAGGAGATGCAGCAAACGGTGCACCCATCAATGATGCGCCGATCCGCTGGTACAACATCTACAATGCCGATGCCAACGCAGCAGACCCCATCCATCACGCTACTGCTGACGGTCTGTACTACATCGAATACCCGGTGGTTGGAGAGGACAACGTGACGTTCTTTGACACCGTTCAGTCAGGCGGGATTACGCGCGTCTTGTTCTATGCCCAAGAAACGGGAGTAAGCACGGGTGTGTTCCAGCTGAATCTGAATTCAATCCTCACAGACCTGACATTCAACTCTCTCAATGTGCGTGACGTGCTCGTCGCTTACTACCTGGACCCGAATGACTCAGACGACTTCAAGCTGGCTACCGCCTACATTGAAGAGAAGCAGCATTCGATCACTAGCTTCACGGACGAGAGCAGAGCCGGCAAGGATCTGTTTTGGCTCGGCCGAGACCCGGTGTATGTCCAGGTGATTGATGCCAACGCCAACGTTGACCCATGTTGTCCCGAGCAGGTTGTGGTCCATGTTTGCGATCCCCATGGTGAAGATGATGCCGAGTGGCTGATCCTTGATGAGACGAGTTCTAACTCTCCGGTGTTCTTTACATTCGCGGGTACGCAACTGTGGCCTGTGTGGGATGCTCTGGGTGTCGGATTGGCTAATGCGGTCGGCGGATTCCAGCTCCAAGCGGACAACTGGAAGCTCGAGGCGTTCAACGAAGACGACGTCTATGTCCGCTACAACGATGTTTACTACCAGCAGCCCAATCTCGCCACGGGCGCGGCTAACAACGACATCAGGCTCGGACTAGGCGGCCTCGGCGATTCGAACATCCATACCAGTTTCCCTCCGCTGATCACACGCGGGAGCTACAATTCGTTCTTTGGCCTCGCTCCAACCGCACTCTATGCGGGAGTACGTGTTGCCAACGATGTTAGCTTCGACATCATGTCGATTGCTGACACGCAGGTCTACGACGGTTCCAGCGTCAACATGTTCTTCCTCGACCGCCAGGGCAACCGTGTCTCTGGATACATGAACTCTGATTGCGTGTTCATCGAAGTGGTCGATCCCGACCAGGACGAAGACCAGCATCGCCGAGAGCGGATTGACGCCTACTGGGATGGCCTACAGAATGTGCCGTTTGGCCCAGCGGCCAATCGCGACTTCGGATGCGTGCTTGGGGAACGCATTGAGCATTCGGTGAACGCCTTGCTGGGTGATACCAACATTTTCAATGATGCACCCAATGGCGCTCCGAACCAGGTCTTCCACTACCAGCCGAAGCTGTACGTGTTGAACCCGCGGAGCGGATTCTGGGCAGCCGTCGACCTTCTTGAAACGGGACCGGCCACAGGCGACTTCGTCTCGGTAATCTGCATTGATTTGACGAACGTTTACGAATGTGTGCCGCAGCTTGGCGTTGTACCAGGCGACACGATCGTGGCGTTCTACCAGGATCCTTCCAACCACTCCGACTCGGCCATGATCTCGATCAAGGTAGGCATCGGTGGTGGCGGAACACCTCCGAGCCACCAGTCCACGACGATGTTTGTCGATGCCAACGGAGGCGAAGTCTCCGCCTACACGGATGCTGAAATGGTGTACGTGAAAGTGATCGATCCTTCGCATGCTGGCGGAGAGATCCTTGCAGGAGCTCTTAGGGTTGAAGGCCAAGCCTTCGACTTGATGGCTGTAGATGGCGCTGCTGCCACCTTTATCACCGCTGGTCTGGATCTTGGCCTGACCGCAGGTCAGGTCGTGACCGCAACGTACAGTGATCCTACGGATCTCACGGACTTAAGCAGCGACACGATAACAGTGATCGCAAGCATATTGGCGATTGACAGCTTCTATGCTGGCCCGAATCCGTTCGAAACTGAAGTAACCTTCGGCTTCAACGGCACAGGCGTTGCGACGACGATGAGCGTAACCATCTACGACCTTGCTGGCGGGATTGTGTGGGAGACCACGCAGACCGACGTTTCTGAAATCACATGGGACGGACATGCAGGAGGCGGTACGCCGCTTGCCAATGGTTGCTACATCTACGCAATCACAGCGACGGACGGAACGAATACCTTTGACGGCAACGGCAAGGTGTTTGTGAATCGCTAATTGGAACTGCCAACAGAAGGGGAACTGCGCAAAGCAGTTCCCCTTCAGCGCTCTCCGGGTTCATTCAGGACCAGCTTGCGGACAGAATGTGGCCATCCATCTCCTGGAGACGGCCAATAGACGCGCTAACCTTTCAGTCCCCAGGCACCAAAAGTATCAAGGTGCAGACAGAACAAAGGTTCTGCTTGCAGTCACAGAAACTCCAGGATCCTCGCTCGATGTGCCCGGCTCTGTCGGACGAGGCTCTTCACACAATTCATCCGAAGCGAAGATCTGTGACTTCGCTATGTCTCTTCAAGGCCAGAGGAGGGCTTGGTGCAGATCCCTAGCAAGAGGTAGGCTTCTCGGCAGACCTGTCCGGCGCGCCGGTATGATCTCGATACTCGCGCCAATCCTCCGTGGATGCCGCAATGGGGAAGGCGACTAGATCTTTGCGAAAGCCATTTGATCAATGTAGCGATGCGCGAACTCAGAAGAGCTTCCAAGGTCGATAAACTTCACTCGTTGTGCCAAGGCATCAGTGTCTGCTCGCAGGCGTTCATCGAGGAGCACGAACGCCGCACCTTGTGCCGATGTGTTGCCGACTGCGTGGATCCGCTCCTGCCGAATCATTGGCAACAACCCTGTTCCTAGCGCGCGTGCCGGCTGTAGGTGAGTTCCAAAGGCGCCCGCGACATACACTCGATCTAGTTCCTGCGGTGCAACACCGACGGAGTGAAGCAGTGTGTCGATTCCTGCTCGAATGGCCGCTTTGCCGAGCTGAAACGCTCGAATATCCTGTTGATAGATCGACACTGGGAAGGCTCCATCGACAAGCACGAAGTGAGATTCCTTGCCTTCACTAGAGCTTCGCTTCGACAGCGCCCCTCGTCCTCTGATCAGTCTACCAGTTGAATCAATGATTCCAGCCTTCAACAGCTCGTGTACCGCGCCGATCAACCCCGTCCCGCAGATGCCCTTAGGTGGGAGCCCTCCAATCGTTGAGCATTGGATCAGATCCCCATCGATCACCACATCCTCAATGGCTCCGGCAACAGCCCCCATACCGTCGCGGATTGTCGCTCCTTCGAACGCAGGACCTGCCGCTGTCGAACATGCCATGAGGCGACCATCAGCAGCCAACACGACTTCGCCGTTGGTGCCGACATCCACTAGGAGTTCCGTTCGACCGCCGCCTCCAAGTGACGTTGCCAGCATGCCCGCCACAATGTCTGCGCCCACATAGCTTGAGATTCCGGGCAAGAACAGAGCCTCTGCCGCTGGATGCGCTTGAAGTCCAATGTCCTTTGGGGCAACTGTCATTGAGTTGAGGAACACAGCCGTATAGGGACTGTGGTCGATGCCCACCGGACTGATTCCGGCAAGAAGATGAAGCATGGTTGGATTCCCGGCAATCACCGTTCGATAGATATCACCGATCGAAACGTGAGCAGACTCACAGACGCGATAGATCAAGGCATTCAATCCATCGACGATTGTCTGTTGCAGGTATTGCAGACCGACTTGAGCGTGTTCGCGCACGTAGCCGATCCTGGAAATGATATCTGCGCCCACAGCGCGCTGCGGGTTGAAGTCGACTTCGCTTGCCCTCATCTTGCCCTGCAACAGGTCGAATAGATGCACGGCAAGCGTTGTGGTCCCGATATCAATGGCCAACCCGAGGACCTCGCCAGGGTCATTGCCCGGGCGCAGATCCAAAATCCGATCTCCCCTGCGCACGCCAGCAAACGTGACGCTTTGACCGCGGGGGCGCTCGGATAGCGAGCGCATCGTTTCAAGTGAGCAGAGGCAGTGTTCGCCAAGAGCGCTTAGGAGAGCTTGCTCGCTGCTTTCCGAAGTCCCGCGAACGGGAGGCTGAAGGACGACCTCGAATGGCTCGACCCCGGGATGAAGGCTCTCCGCTCGCAACGAAATGGCAGCCGTTGATTCAGTCGGCAGGTGGTCTGTCGACTCAGGAATCTCAATGACCGCATGCGCCTCGACATGCTGCTGGCAGGCCAGCCGCCACCCTGCAGAAAGGTCCTCTGCAGTAAGTAGTCGAACATCGGCGGAGCTAGGCTCGGGAGCTTGAGAAAGAAAACGAATCTTGCACTTTCCGCACGTTCCCATCGAACCGCAATCCATAGGAACAGACGTTGCGTGGCGGATGAGCACTTCAGCATAGGTTCGACTCGGACTGCCCGTCACCGTGCGACCAGAAGGCTTGATCGTGAACTGAAGCTCCGCGTTTACTCCACCTCCTGCAAATCCCGCATCCACGCTGGAATGATCAGGCATAATCGGGCTCCTTCACTTCTTCTGCCATCGGTAATCCTCCAAGCTGATCATGGTCGGCATCCTAGTCGAGTTCCCTTGGTTCGGCAAGTCCGGGAATCGGAGTTGTCCCCGCACATCGTGAGTCATCGCCTTCAGCTCGTCATGCGCTTCGTTCTCCACCCGCGTGTTGACTCGTTTCATCCGGAACTTGAAAGCATCCGCGATCTGCTTCGGCTGCTCTCCATCGTGACGAATGAGCAATCGCTGATCCTCCGAGCAACGTCATGATCGAACTCGCGCGATCAGCATCGAGGGCATAACACCCTTCTCGTGCAGGGTGTGTTGAGTGAGAAACCATTGTCTGAGTGTTGTCCGGAAGGGCAACATTATGTGGTTGTAGGCTCTGTGAATCTAGGCAGGACGTTGGCCATCGAACTCCAATTGCAGCGCTTGGATTGCGTTCCCAATCGTGATAGGATGCTTTGGAGTTTAGCTAGGATCTAGCAGAAAGAGGCAGCGGAAGGAGGGCGGCCAATTCGGTACCTGACAAGTCTGAAGATGGATGCTCTTCGGAGACCTAAGGGAGTGAATTTCTGAAGAAGGAGAGCTTTATGAAACGAACCATGAAGATCATGACGGCTGCATTCCTGGTGTTGTGTTTCGTCGCGACGACAGTGGTATTTGTAGCAGGGCAGGATGCACCAATAAGGATAGGCATATTTGTCCCCGGTCGCCTGGGTGACAGCCCGCCCTATGATGGTATGACTGATGCCGTTGAGAAGTTCGCGCTACGAAACGACACAGTGGAGCTGGTCAGGATCTTTGAAGCGGGGTTTGATCAGGCGCTGTGGCCTGAAATGCTTTACACATTTGCCGCGTCCGGCAATTACGATGTGATCTATACATCCAATGAAGCGTTGGGTCCGCTTTGCGTCGAGGTCATCAAACAGGTCCCAGATGTCAAGTTTATCGTGAATGATTCCTATGTAGTTGGGAACGATAGGCTGTTCACGACCTTCTTCAACAAGTGGCAGCAATCCTACCTCTTCGGATACTTGATGGGCCTGATTTCTGTGAGTGATATGGAGAATGTCACCATCGACAGGAAGATAGGGCTTGTATACGGACAACACTACGTCATGATGGATGATCTGATCATCCCTGGAATCGAGGCGGGAGCTCAGGCTGTCGATCCCGCTTTTTCCCTTGTCACTGCCATGCTGGGGAACTGGTATGACGCAGCCAAAGCGGAACAACTTGCCAATTCAATGGCAGACCAGGGCGTCGATGTTTTCGGCGCAATCGCTGGAAGCGGGAACGCAGGAGTGCTAAGTTCTGCTGTGAATAAAGGACTCTATGTGCTCTGGTATGACAGTGACGGCTTTGACAAAGCGCCGGGCACCGTAGTGTGCTCTTTCATAACGGATAGCGAAGCAGCGACCACTCGAAACCTGGAGAATCTTGTCGCAGGGACACTTGCGTGGGGTGAACCGGAAGTGCTTGGTGCTGAAGAGGGATATATCTACGTGCCTATCCGTGACGCGAGGTATGTGAGCAGCCTGCCGGAAGACATTCGGATTCAATTCGAAGAGCGGTACCATGAGATCGTGAGCGGAGAGTTGGAAATCGTGGTCCCACAAGAAGTGTTGGACAAGATTAACGCTGCGGCTCAGTAGATGCTGTGAACTGCGGGGCCGCGATAAGGCCCCGCAGTTCTCTTTCTCATATTCTTTCCTCAGCAAAGGAAATTCTGATGGCAATCGAATCCCCTGTTCTGTTTGAAATGGAGAATATACATAAGATTTACGATGGCAATAATGTTTACGCGAACAAAGGGGTGAATCTGTCCGTAAACAGAGGGGAAATCCACGCAATCGTCGGAGAAAACGGTGCGGGAAAGACAACTCTCATGAAGATACTCTGCGGACTTGAGAGGGCCAATGAGGGAGAGATTAGATTCAACGGCAAGCCTGTAAGCATTGAATCGGCGCGCGATGCGGACATGCTGGAGATCGGAATGGTTCATCAGCATTTCTGCCTTTTTGACGGCTTCAATGTGGCCGACAATGTCGTGCTTACCAGGGAACCAAGGAAGAATGGTCTTTTTTACGACAGGGTCAATGCAGCGAAGAAGGTCGAAGAGCTGGGAGCCAAATACAACCTTCCTATCGATCCTGGGGCATCGATAGAATCCCTGTCTGTGGGGGAAAAACAGAAAGTGGAAATCTTGCGTATCCTGTATCGAGGTTCGAAGGTGCTGGTACTTGATGAACCAACAGCACTGCTGACCGAACAGGAGATCAAGGGTTTCTTCGTAACCCTCCGGCAGCTGAAGTCATTGGGTTACACCATCATTATCATTACGCACAAGCTGGATGAGGTAACTGAGATTTCTGACAGGGTCACGGTCATGCGCAACGGCGAGGTCGTGAATTGTTGCATTACTGAGGAGTGCGACACGCAGGCGATAGCGAGAATGATGGTCGGGAAAGAGGTGCTGCTACAGGTAGAAAAACCGGAGGTCAAGCCAGGTGCGACGGTTCTCAAGATCAATGGATTGAGTCTGACGGTTCCTGGATTTAGCAACCCCATACTGAACGATATTTCCCTCTCAATAAGAGAAGGAGAGATATTCGGGATGGCAGCCGTTGCAGGCAACGGCCTGGCTGATCTTGAGAATGTCCTTACAGGCATGAATAGCAGGGGTGAAGTGTCGGGAGAAGCCATTCTTCACGGCAAGAATATTGCGAATATGCACCCTGGTGAATTGAGAGAAATGGGCATGGCTTATGTCCCAGCGGATAGGCTGCAGCGTGGAACGAGCGCAGAGCTTCAACTGTCAGACAATATGATTCTACTCGAACATCATAAGATGACGCGAGCGGGTGTTCTTCAAGGGAAAGGGATACTGGCTTTCGTGAAGGAGCTGCTTCTCAAGTACAACATCGTAGGGCACCATGCGACGCCGGTGAACAACCTTTCTGGGGGGAATATACAGCGTGTGGTGCTTTCTCGAGAGTTCTCACGTGATCCAAACCTTCTTGTAGTTTCTGAACCGACCTGGGGGCTGGATATTGTCAGTTCGGAGTTTGTGTATCAGAAGATTGTTGAGATGAGAAGCAGCAAGACAGCGATTCTTCTTATTTCGGCGAATCTGGATGAAATTCTCGCACTCTCGGACAAGATCGCGGTGATCTATCGTGGAGAGATCGTTGGGGTCTTTGCCAACACCAATCTGGACAGGGAATCGTTAGGGGAATACATGCTTGGTTTGAAGCGTCAGAGCAAGGAAGAGATTCTGCACGGGGTTGAGGCATAATATGGAAGCCACACAAATCCAGCTGCGCAACAAACTGGCGACACTCTTAGGGATACTCACTGCAATCGTTGCTTCCCTCATGATAGCAGTTGCATTGATATTCCTGTTGTCGGAAGACCCTGGAAGGACACTGTACTTCTACTTTGTGGGACCATTTACCAGTAAGTTCGTCTTCTTCAATATGCTTGAGTCGAGTATTCCAATTATCTTTTCCGGACTGGGAATCGCGGTGGCATTTAGGAGCGGCGTTACGAATTTGGGAGGGGAAGGACAGATATTCGCAGGTGCAATGATCGCGGTGTTGATTGGCACATGGTTTCCCCATCTGCCAGGAATAGTCGGCACGGCTTTTCTGCTGACCGGCGGCCTTGTTGTGGGTGCTCTTATTGGCAGTGTGTCTGGACTCCTCCGGATGAAGTGGAATGTGTCTGATCTTCTTACGACCTATCTCATTTCATCAGGGCTTGTCTATATTGTCAACTATCTGATCCTCGGGCCCTTTAGAGATCCCGCCAAAATTCGAATCCAATCCATATCTATTCCAGATTCGTACATGCTCTCCCGAATTGCGTCTCCCTCCTATCTGCACGTGGGGATATTTGGCGCCATCATAGCCGCCCTATGCATCCATTTTCTCATGAAATATACCCATACGGGTTATCATTTGCGCGTGACCGGTTCAAACAGACAATTCGCCCGGTACGGCGGCATAAACATACGTCGCTTCTATGTGCTGCCCTTGGCGATATCAGGAGGATTGATTGGGTTGGGAGGTGCCGTACAGATTGTCGGCCGATATCAAGCGTGTTTTACTGACCTTACCGCTGGTCTCGGATGGGCTGGAATCGGAGTTGCTCTTATTGCGCGTCGCAATCCCCTGGGTGTGTTGCCTGCAGCGCTCTTCTATGTCTACCTGCAAGCAGGGGCCAGGGTGGCGATGATGAATTCGGATGTAACGTATGAGATCGCAGCGATCATAACGTCGGTAATTTTTTATCTGATTACCGCAGAGGTGACCTTCGCGTTCTTCCGAAGGAGACTGCTTAAATGAACGAAATGAGTTTTCCTGCCATTACGAGCACCATAGTTATTATGACTCCCTTCTTGCTTGCTGCGATGGGAGGAGCTTTTTCAGCTATCTCCGGCGTTCTGAATATCGCTTTGGAAGGATTGATGCTGAATGCGGCCTTCTTCGCCATCGTTTTCACCAATTTGACGGGAAGCCTATTCTTGGGTATCACCGGTGCGATTCTGGCGACGCTATTGCTGACTACCCTGTTTGGCGCGGTTGCTTTCGGGCTCAAGGCCAACATATTCATCTGCGGCCTGGCAACGAATTTTCTTGCCATTGCATTGTCGATCGTGCTTGCGCATACCTTCTACGGAAGAACGGGATCGGTGCAGTTTCCCGGTATGCCCCGGCTTATGCCTTTGGATATCCCCATACTGGAGAATATCCCCATTCTGGGCGACATATTCTCGGGGCACAATGCCATTGTCTATATCTCTTGGTTGCTGCTAATCATCGCAGGTGTCGTGATAAATCGGACTCCATTCGGGATGAGACTCAGAGCTGTAGGCGTGAATGAAAAAGCAGCGAGAGCAATCGGCATCAAGACGAGACGCGTGCAGTTCACCGCCTTGCTTATTTCTGGGTTCACCTGTGCCCTAGGAGGGGTTGTCCTGACATTGACCCTTGGAGCGTTTGTTCCGAACGTAACTTCCGGCAGGGGCTGGATCGCCTTGGTTATTGTGTATCTTGGGAGAAAGAAACCACTTGGGATACTCATTGGATCTGTGATTTTCGGATTCGTCGAATACATAAGCAATAATCTCCAGACAACCTCGGATATTCCATCCGGGCTTCTTCTCTCATTGCCCTTCTTTGCCACAGTGGTTGCTCTAGTACTCTACTCAGTGGTGGAACAGACCGTATCGAGAAGAGGGCTGCTGAAGACGAAGTGACGCTCGACCATTGTGAAGGGATTGTCAATCACAGAGCGATCTCCCTCTGCCAACACAAGCATGTGTAGCAGACGACTTCAGCAGGTTGCGCCGGCACGATGCAGTCTGGCTTCGAGTTGACGTTTGCGCTGCCCGAAGATACAACTCGTCGTGATCATTCGCTACTAGGACCCATGTCAGGACCCGACACGATCAACGCGAGGTCGTCGGGATTGACCTCCCCAGAACTCTGCTCGAGTTGCTCCGCATCACCGAGGTATTGAACGCGAACCGGCTTCCGGTCGCGGGAGAAGATTCATTCGCACTTATGCTGACTCAACATGATCAGTCCTGATGCCCCCACCGGATCGCCGCGTCTCTCAATTTCCGAGCCGCAGGAACAGGTCTACTTCTCAGATGAGCGGCCAAGCTGACAACGCCTATCCGCAGTCCACTCAATTCGACAGGCGACATCTTGACAACAACGCCTAGCACGGGGGAGAACGTGCGCCACGCTTCGTTAGTCAGCTTGCATCCCAGTCGACCCAATCGCACCAAACCGCGACATCGGAGCCGCTCTAGCTCCAGGCGAACGGCCATTTTGCCAGGTGCCTGCCGTTCGCGCAGCAAGCCGACGTCTCCCGAGACGGTCGCCCTGTAGAAGGAAGGCAAGCTGCAGAGCGGCAATCGAGTGGTCCATCGAATGTCTCCTCTTCCAGAAATGGTCTCAGTGTTGACGACTTGAATCGTGTGACGTGACAGGACGTTCTCTAGGATTAGTCACGAGAGCGCGTGATTGCGCCCTCGCTCGCAGTGTGTTCAGTCTCCGCTTTGCGATTACGAATCCAAATCAGAATTCCAACAAGGAGGAAGACGAGCACAACCAAGGATAAGAAATAGGAACGCTCTATCCCGAATGTGGTTGCCAATATCCCCAACAAGAGAGGGAAGAGCATGCCTCCCAATGACACGCACCCAAAAATCAGACCTGTGACCGCTCCAGACTGTTGTGGATACTCTTCGGTGGCTTTCGAAACCAAGAGAGGGAATACGGGTCCAATACCCATGCCGTAGATGCAGGCGAGCGCAACCTTCACCCCTACTGTTGGAACCAGAAGGAATGCCAGTAGCGCCCCCGATGCGAGCAACAGACCAGAGACAAGGATGTGCTTCGTGGCGATCCGCTTGACCAGCCAGCTCGTGGTAAGCCTACCGGTTATCACTCCAACAAGGAACACACTCACCGCAGCACTCGATAGGCGCATGCTCACTCCCAATTCCGTGCTGAAGTATTCGGCCAGCCAATAGGAGAAGCCCAAGTCTACAGCCACATAGAAGAAGACCAGCACCGCGGCAACTACCATGTTTGGGTTCCGCATGATGGATATGAGAGGTACCCTGCTGCTTCGATCTGCTGATGAGTTAGGTATCTTCACCAGCGCCACGATACTCATCAGCAGAAGTACCAGAGCAGCCGTCTCAAGGAATGGCCATCTCCAGGCCATCCCTCCCGCGATGTTGATTGCTACCAGCAGGGGTGCGATGAAGCTGCCAACAGCCCCGAAGAGCGTTTGAATGGACAGGAGCCTGCTCCGCTGGCCGGGGTATATGTCGAGCATGACGCTTTGCCCAATGGCTCCGATTGGGCTACCAAAGAGGCTGAAGACGAATACTGCGACGCAGAGAGCGACGTATCCGGGGATAAATCCCATGCAGATCAAACCACAGGCGAAGAGGCAACCAAACGTTACGAGGATCCTCTTCCGGTTCAGGTAGTCCGAGGCAATCGCGCCGACGCTGCTTCCGAAGAGACTTCCCAAGGAAAGCAGGGTGAAGAGGAAGCCAGCCTGGGCATACGAGATACCCAAGTCATGAACGATTGCCGGGAGAGAAGGCCCGAGCAAGCCGATCACCATCACCCACAGAAAGTTCGAGGCGAACGATACGTAGGGCATTATCTGTGTTTACGCAATATGATTCATTGCCTGCTGTATGCTCCACCCTTCATGGACAAGGCCTGCCATGGCTTCAATCATGGCCTGTACGTTCTTTCGCTGCCAGATGTTCCGTCCCATCGCGATTCCCCGGGCTCCAGCTTGCATCGCGTAGTAGACGTTGGAGACCGTCTCTTCATCGCTGTCTGACTTGGGCCCACCAAGAATGAGTATCGGGACTGGACAGCCTTCAACGACTTCGCGGAATGAATCCGGATCGCCAGTGTAGTACGTCTTCACGATGTCAGCGCCTATCTCCATTGCCGCACGGGAGGCGAGCTTGATTCCTCTCGGATCAGCGGAGGTCAGGTCCTTGCCCTTGGCCATGGCTTCAACCATGAGAGGTAGCCCAAGTCGAGCACATTCGTCTGCGGCAAGGGACGCATTTCGAGTGAACTCGCCCTCGCGCTCGTGACCGAACTTTACAGTCACAGCCGCTCCTGCGGCCCCATACTCCACGGCCGCTTGCGGAGACGTGATCATCTCCTCTTCGAATTTGCCGCCGAACACGGTGAATCCGCCAGTGAGGCGCAGCAGAAGAGACGTCTTCCGATCCCACGCGTCAGCCGCTGCGCGGGCAAATCCTCTGGTGGTCAGAATGCAGTCCGCTCCCCCTGCGACGCACTGTCTCACCAATTGTGCGGGGTTGTTAATGCCTTCCATCGGCCCAGCAATACCGCCGTGGTCCACGGCGATGCAAACGCTGTTCCCCGTCGTCTTGTTGAACAACGAATTCATTCGTATCTGTTTTCCGACCCTCATAAGTGGTCCTCCTAGGTGATTCTACTCATGTCGCCAAATGTCTTCTTCAATCCCGCATACGATTCCCGGTAGACGGAGAAGAGATCGTCATACACTCGTTTGTTCTCTCGATTCGGCTCAAACACCCGCTCGATCTGAATCGCCGTGTTGGCAGCTTCAGCCAAGCTGTCGTAGTGTCCCAGTCCGTACAACGCGAGGCACAGATCTCCAGCAAGCTCGGAGTCTTTCGTGACAGGCAACAGGAACCGCTTACCGGTGATATCGGCTTTGATCTGTATCCATTGAGCGCTCCTGGCTTGCCCGCCAGTGATCCTCAAGTCATCCACGTGCAGACCGATCTCTTCCATCACGGCAATGATGTCTCTGATTGCGAAGCCTACCGACTCCACCACCGCACGCGTCATCTCTCGCCTGCCGTGATTCATCGTAAGGCCGATGAACGCCCCCCGTGCATTCGGATCCCAAATGGGTGCACGCTCCCCCGCTAAATACGGAAGGAAGATGAGCTTATCCGACCCAGCAGGCACCGACTCGATATCGTTGAAGAGTTCAGCAAAAGGCAAGTCTCCATTGCCACTGATCTCCTTGAACCATTGCAGCGCTTTGCCTGACGTTGAGACGATTCCCGACACGTTACTGTATCCGTCGATGACGTGCCCCACGCACAGCAGCCTCGAATCGGCGACTGCCTGGTCAGCGCATAGATTGATCCCTTCGGATGTACCTGCACGATCGCAGGCCCTGCCAGGTGCAACCGTCCCGGTGCCAATGATCGAGACGATGAAGTCCGGCCCCCCAGCAAAGACCGGCACTCCGACCGGCACTCCCAGAAGATCACGCGCTGCAGCCGTCGTCTTGCCGAGGCCCTCGCCTGGCCGCACAAAAGGAGGAAACTTGTCCCACTCCATCCCCAGCTGAGACACCAATTCCTCTGTCCAGATATAGCGTTTGTACTCGTCTACCGGCAGGATTGTTGCCGCGCTGCCAGTCAGGAGGTAGTTGATGTACTCAGGGCACGAGAAGAAGTACTTCGCCTTCTCGTAGATTCCAGGTTTGTGCCTATGAAACCAGAGCGCCTTGGGGAGATAGAACGTCGGATCCACATAGAAACCGCTGAGCTCAGAGATCGTGGCCGCCTCTTCAATGCATCGGCGGTCCATCCATAGTATTGCCGGATGCAGCGGTCGATCATCGTTGCCTACCGGTACCAGCGTGGGGCCGTTTCCGCTGACGACGATCGCCTCTGGCTTCTTCTCCGACGAGAGCTCGAATTGCGCACACAGCTCGCGTATCCCCCGAACCCAATCCAAGGCGTCCGTCTCATGATGGAGAGGATTGGTTCTGCTGCTCGACAATGAGACAGGCTTCTGCCCAATCTCAAGCGGTGTGCCGTCCACGTTGAACAAGGCACCCTTGAGATCGGTGGTCCCGATATCCAGGACAAGAATCATTGTTCCAACAGAACGCGAAGCGTATCCAGGCTCATTGCCGCCTCAATGCCTTCAGCAATGTTCTCGTAGTGCACGACTTGCGAGACGAGGGATTTGACATCGATCATGCCGTATCCAATGAGCTTCACGGCTTGATAGAAATCAAACTCTGTTCGGCCTTCACTTCCGGTAATAAGGCTCTCGTTTCGGTGCATCTTGTTTGCGTCTATCGGCAGAGGCATTTCTTCCAGATACGACGTGTAGATGTTGAGTCGTCCTGCCTTCGCTAGAGCGGACAGCCCAGAGCTCAAGGCGGCCTGGGCGGGACTTGTTACCACACATGCATCCACGCCGATGCCATCGGTTTCAGATCGAATGATCTCCTGTAGGTCTTCTTTCGAGGGATCGATGACAGCGAATGCTCCAAGGCTCTTGGCTACTTCCAAACGCTTCGGATTGGGATCGGAAACAAACGCACGAGCGCCCATGGAACGCGCAACCTGGAGGTGTAGAATCCCCATGGGCCCGGCACCCACGATCAGTACATTCTCTCCAAGAGTAACCTGCAGCTTCTTAAGCGATCGTATGCAGCATGCCACGGGTTCCGCGAATGCTGCTTCCTGTAGCGTCATGTTGTCAGCGATCGGGAATGCCTGTGATCCGTCAACGGCGATGTACTCACCGAATCCGCCCAGAACTTGCTGCCCGGGCTTGAAGCGGTTGGAGCACAGGTTCGAGCTACCGGTTCTGCAAAAATGGCACTGCCCACAGCGGGTGATCAGATCGAGGGCAACGCGCATGCCGGGGGTGAAGCCTCCGAGGACCTTCGCCCCGACTTCGACGATCTCACCCGACGCCTCGTGTCCGGGAATGATCGGATAGTAGATCTTCAAGTCCCCGCTGTAGAGCCGCTGCTCTAGCGTGCAGATACCACAGTTCCTGATTCTGACGACGATCTTGGAGTCCTCAGCTTTGGGATTCTCAACTTCCTGGATCTGTATCTTCTTAGGTTCGATCAGAACCGCTGCTTTCATTACTGCTCCTCTATCCCTAGTTTCTTCTTCCCATGGGTATCTGGCTTCATGGTACGCTACCTCTAGACGCTTGTGCCAAACCGTGGCAGCGCGGCTACGGCCCCTGCTTGTCGTTTGTGCCAAAGCCTTTGCTTATGTGTCACTCCCCTTCAGTCGATAGTGCTGCACAATCGAAAAGCCAATCATCGCAATGACCGTAATGATGTAGGGGAAGGAGAGGATGAAATCTGCGGGGACGTCGATTGCCCCTTGCGCGTAGTTCGAGAAGCTCTCGGCAAACCCAAAGACCATGCACGCTATGAAGATTCCGAGCGGTGTCTTGTTGCCCAGATAGATGGCCACCAACGCAATCCAGCCCCGACCTGCTGTGATCCCGGGAACGAAGGCTCCCATCTGCAAGCTCAGAATGGCTCCCGCCAGGCCGCAGGTGAATCCAGAGATCAGGATCGCATACATTCGATACCGTTTGGGGCTCAAGCCAATCGCTTCGACCGCTCCCGGATTGGAGCCAGTTCCTCGAATACGAAGCCCGAAGGGCGTCTTGTAGATGATGATGGCGGCAACCACAACCATGATCCAGCTGACATAGACCAGCACGTTGTGCCCAACAAGAATGTCACCCAGCACAGGGATGCGCTGCAATGACGGGATCGACAGGACGGGTAATCTCGCGAGATTCTCGAACCTAATGACTCCCTTGTTGCCGAAGATCTGGAATGCTAGAACTACGGTAATCCCTTCGGCGAAGAGGTTCGTTGCCAAGCCGGTAATGAAGACATTGGCTCGCAAATTTAGGCTGATGAAGCCAAAGACGTACGCAGCGGCAACACTGGCAGCTATACCCAACACAATACCCAAGAACAGGCTACCGGTAGCTGCAGCAAACACAACACTGAAGAACGCGCCGATGAGCATGAGTCCTTCCAAGGCGATGTTCAGCATCCCCGCCAGTTCGGTGAAGAGTCCGCCAAGAGCGGCAAGGAGAAACGGAGCCATGATCCTGATCGTGCTGTGCAACATGGGCACCGGAAAGGAGGAGTTGCTCATCTTGCCACCTTCTTCCTCTTCTTCTTCGAGTCGAATAGACCATAGAGTGCCTGGGCCGTAACCAAGAAGAAGATTACCCCCTGGGCGATCTTCGCGAGCTCAAACGTCACATCCGCGTGAAGCATGGCGGCCTTCGCGCCTGCATCCAAGTAGGCGAAGAACAGTGCCGCCGGTATCACCGCGAGCGGGTTGTTCTTAGCGATGAGGGCGACAGCGATCCCGTTCCACCCCAGACCGGCGGTGACTCCTTTGAGACACCGGTAGTGAGTGCCCATCACGGTGATGCCGCCTGCGAGGCCGTGGAATCCTCCACTGATGGCCATGGGCACCAGCAAGTATTTGCCGACGTTGATGCCAGCGTATTTTGAAAACTCACGATTGATGCCACACATCCTCATTTCATAGCCCCAGTGCGATCTCTGCATGAAGAAGTACGTCCCGATTGCTGTCGCCACGGCAAAGAAGATGCTGATATCCAGCTTTGATGGTTTGAAGATCAACAGCAATTGGTACTGCTCAGCGATGCGCGCCGTGGTTAGCATGCTGTTCGTCGGATCATCCAGCGGTCCGGTGACGAAATAGTTGACGATCAGGATCACCGCGCTAGAAACCAGGAAAGAGGAAATGAGTTGATCTGTACCCCAGCGCATCTTGAAGAACCCGGAGAGGCCCGCCACGAACGCTCCAATCACCACGGCCCCGATAAGCGCGGCTGGTCCGCCGACGATGCCGGGCATGTTGGGCAGCGCAAGCAAGATGACCGTTGCTACAAGCGCTCCAGAGTACGCCTGCCCTTCTCCGCCGAGGTTGAACGTCGATGACTTAAAGGCAACGGCAATGCCCAATCCCGTGAACATCAACCCAATCGATTGGTTCAGCATATTGCCCAAGTAGTAGGCCTTGGTGAACGGGCCGATAAAGAAGAAGTAGATCGCCCTCCCCGGTTCGTCGCTGAGAACAAGAATCAGGAGAATGACGATCGCGAAAGAGATGGCGATCGTCAGAATCAGACCTGTTGCAGTACTCAATAGCTTCGCGACTCGCTGCTTAGCCACGGCGCACCTCTGTCTGGTTCGTTTCATGCGGTCCGTGAGAATCATCTCGAAGGCCGAGCATGTACTCGCCGATAATCTCTTTGCTCAACGTGTCAGTGTTTTCCAAACGCCCCACAACCCTTCCTCTGTACAGAACGAGAATGGTATCTGCCAGCCCGAGGATCTCATCCAAGTTCGAGGAGATGAGAAGAACCCCGGCCCCCCGCTCCCGCAACTCCAGCATCTTCTCGTAGACAAACTGGCTGCTCGCGATATCCAGTCCCCAAGTGGGTTCAGAGAAAAGAATGAAGTTGGACTGGCCTGAAAGCTCGCGCGCTAGGATCATCTTTTGGATGTTCCCGCCGGATAGATTGCCTGCTGGCATTCCTTCGCTGGCGGCGATCGAGAATTGGTCGATGAGATGTCTGGTGAATTCTCGTACGTCGCGCCGCTGCAAGACACCGGCGCGCAGGAAATCGTGGTGCTTGGTTACGATGCAATTCTCGCGCACAGTCGAGGGCAGACTCGCCCCTCGATGTAGGCGGTCCGCAGGTACATAGGCTAGTCCCGCTTCCCTCAGCTGTTCCGAGCTAAAAGACGTTACATCTACGCCGTTGAGGAACATGCTTCCCTGCGTAGCGCCTCGCAACCCCCCGATGACATCTTCGATTTCGGCAAGGCCGTTTCCGCCCACACCTGCGATCCCAACCAGCTCGCCCGAACGCACCTGCAGATCGATCCTGTCGAGAAGAGGCCTTTCCTGTCCCCGACAGCGAATGGAGATTTCCTTCATCTCCAACACGGTATCCCCGTAGGTCGTGGGACCTCGATTCACTTGGAGCAGGATGTCCTTGCCAACCATCAGACGGCTCAACTCTCGCTTGTCCACATCACTCGTATTTCTCACTGCAACGACCTTCCCACCTCTCATGACCGTGACCCGATGGGACATATGCGTCACTTCATCAAGCTTGTGGGTGATAAGGATGATCGTCTTTCCCCGACTGAGGAGATTCCCGAGGGTCGCGAACAGGCTCTCAATCTCTTGCTCTGTCAACACGGACGTCGGTTCATCTAGAATCAGCAATTCGGCATTACGGTAAAGCATCTTGACGATCTCCACCTGCTGCATCTGACCGACCGTCAGATCCTTGGCCTTCTGCTTGGGATCAATACTGAACCCGTGCTCTTCAATCACCTTGGTGACGTCCTTCACAGCCGACTGCCGGTCGATGAAGAGGCCCTGTTTCCGAGGCTCCATTCCAAGAACGACGTTCTCTGCTACGGTGAAATCTGGGACGAGCTTGAAGTGCTGGTGAACCATGCCGATTCCGAGCCGATTGGCCGCCAACGGATCCCTAATAGCGACGTGCTTCCCGCGGAAATGGATCTCTCCAGCGTCTGGCTGCTCCAATCCATACAGAAGCTTCATCAGGGTTGATTTGCCGGCTCCATTCTCGCCGATCACGGCATGGATCTCGTTCTCCTCAACCGAGAGATCCACCGCGTCGTTGGCCAGCACGCCACTCGCTGGATACAGCTTTGTGATTCCATGCATCTGCAGGTACGCCATTCTTGGTCTCCGCGTATTGAATGGAAGGGACGGGCCTTGCCCGCCCCTTCCAGAGTGATTGCTACCAGTACTCGGGCACTGTCATCTGAGCCTTGAGCCACGTGTCGATGCTACCTCTCAGATCGTTCAGCAGCACCGTCATTTTGGCAAGAACTTCTGCGGAGATCGAATTCCCGTACAGCGGGTTCGTGTCCACGAAGTC
>SPBW01000313.1 GCA_004525685.1 Candidatus Atribacteria bacterium | reverse complement strand
TGACCCCACATGATTGCGATCTCTGCTCCGTTTCAAGCCAATCTAGTATCAAGGCAATCTGTCAGACACCTGATAGATATGTTACAATTCGCCCGTCATGGCCTTCGAACAGCTTCAAGACACTCAAAAGCCTAAGCACGTCGTGGATCAGGTGCTCCAGTCCATTCAAGATGGCACCCTCAAAGCGGGGGACCGAATGCCTTCGGAGGCCAAGCTCGCCGAGCTGACTGGAGTCGGTCGGACGTCGGTGCGCGAGGCGCTGGCTGCGCTCCGATTAATGGGTGTGGTTGAAACGCGCGTCGGAGCGGGAAGCTATATAGCTTCCCTTGACGGTGGCAACGTCCGAACGGACGTTGCTGGAGAAATCGCCAGAGCGATTTCTCTCTCTACGGAAGCCATTCAACTGCAAGAGGCGCGAGCGGTGTTTGAATCGGGCATGGTGCGGTTGGCAGCGGCTCGATGGTCCCCTGAGAAGGCCGAGGCATTCGAACAGCTATTGACCAGCATGGAGAGTAGCGCCATCTCCGAAGGATACGCCGATTTCATCCGACTTCATCGCGATTTTCACTTGGCGTTGGCTCAAGCAACCGACAATGCCATTGTCGAACAGACGGAGCGTAGCTTCTTGGATTACATGGATCACGAGGGTTGGAGAGACATGGAACGCCAGTCCTATCTGCCTAATCGAAGAGACTATCTGACCAAGTCCGCTGAAGAGCATCGGGAGATTATTGCTGCGGTTCAAGCGGGTGATGGTGTCAAAGCGTCGGAATTGATACATAACCATTACGCACGGCATGAGGACGGCAACTCAGATTGAGCCATCCAGGGTGCGCGCAATCCCGCATCGAATGCATTGTTGCGGGTAGATGACACGAAGGAGCGGGAGCAGCGAATGAAACAGATTCTGCCAAAGGCGCCGTTCGATCTCGTGGGCAAGGACTTCCCACGATCTGATTCTGTGGCGCGTGTAACTGGCTACGCTGAGCGGATTAGCGGTCTCGACGTAGCTAGGATCGAGCCTCGCTACACGAGCTTCGATGGGTACGTGAGGTATGGATATGAGTGACTTCTCCGTTGTTGGGAAGCGATATCCACGATCTGACGGTATTGCCCGCGTCACAGGACGCGAGCAATACACTTGTGGACGGCAACTCCAAGGAGTTGCTTGCAGGAATGCTACGACCCTTGGCATTCCTGTAGAAGAGGTGGTGTAGCGTGTCCGCGCGCGAGTTCCAGGTTGTAGGCAAGAGCTTCCCACGAAAAGACGCTGTGGCTCGCGTGACTGGAAAGGAACGCTACACGGTTGATATTAGTCTTCCCCGGATGCTGCATGGGCGAATTCTGGCGAGTCCGTACGCCCATGCCAATGTGCTCTCGATCGATACGTCGATTGCCGAGGCGATGGGTGTAACCGTCATTACATTCTCCGACATTCCCAAGAAGCGCTACAACGAGCGCATCATCACCATCCCGCCGGTTCTCCACAAAGACCACTACGTCTTGGCCGACAAGGTGCGGCGTATGGGCGAGGCAGTGGCGGCTGTGGCGGCGGAGACGGAAGAGCTTGCCGAACTCGCAGTCCGCAGCATCCAGGTGGAATACGAGGTGCTGCCCGCGTTGGTTGATGTGAATGAAGCCATGAAGCCGGACGCACCGAAGATCTACGACACCGTGATGTTTGGCGAGAGCGAGATCGCAATCGAGAACAACATCGCGTGCACGCGCGATATCGATGAAGGCGATCTAGAGTCTGCCTTCACGAATGCAGATGCATTCGTGCAAGGCACGTTTACGTTGCCCAAGGTCTATCACGCACAGATGGAGACGAAATCGTGCGTGTGTCGGCCTGAACCTGATGGAGGGCTGACGGTTTGGCCGACGACGCAGTCCATTCACAACGTTCGCATTCTGCTCGGCGAAATCTTTGACATCCCGCTATCTAAGATTGATGTGCGCCGCGTACCGATTGGCGGCACGTTCGGGTCAAGCATTCAGAT
>SPBW01000249.1 GCA_004525685.1 Candidatus Atribacteria bacterium | reverse complement strand
TGGATCTACCCAGCCAAGGTTCGAGCTGGAGAGACCCTTGAGATCATCTATGTTGTCGAGGTTGTGCCCACAAGTTGGGACTTCCTCTCAGCCAGCGGCAGCTGCTGTGGGAACGACGCGACCATCCTTGGCGAAGCCTCTGCGGGTCTGGAATGCAGCGTTGCCCCCGTCATTGGCGAAGACACTGTGCTTGTGCAATCGTGCGTACCCGTGCTCCTGGCCATCTCGCGGTGGGACGTCGACAATGACCGCTTCGATGCGACGCTATCCAACTACATCTCTCGTCCGCAAATGCAGCGTGCCATGGCGTTTTGGGAAGAATCGGCACCTGTACCGCACACGTGTGGCTACACCGTAGGCTGGCACATGCTCAAGGTGATTACCGCCTACTGGCAGAGTGGAACGCCGATCACGCAGGCGCTTCCTGCAGGCGTTCTGGAGACGTGCGGCGATCCTCTTCAGGAATGCGGCATTCCAGACTGTGTCGACGGCAGCCTGTGCGGACTCGTAAACGCACAAGATGCTGAAGACTACGTCGGACTTCCGAAGTAGTAGCCGGCAACAGCGGACACTCTCATCTTGACCCGCTAGCCCGGAGACGGGCTAGCGGGGGATAGTTAGCACAATGGCCAGTGCGATGCCTGTCAATGCAGCAGCGAGCACAAGCCATGACATCCATCCTTCTCCTTCAAGACGCGGAGGATCATCCGTTCCTGGCAAGTGGAGAAAGAGAAAATCCGAATCAGGATCGGGATTCCATTCGCTGTAGCGGCTGATCGAATGCGAGGTGACCAGGCCGTTACCCATGTAGAGGGTGACATGCTCGATCCATCCATTGTGATCGGCGTCATAGGCGATGACATCGCCGGGGAGTAGAGACGAAACGCGTTTCACGCGTGTTGCGCCGTTGTCGAGCAACCAATCCGTCAATCGTTGTGCGCCCGGCTCACCATAGGCCAGCGTTCGGCTGGGAACGTCCAGCCCGCCGCCAGCGTCGTTGGGTTCATTGCCGACGCAGCAGGACACGAAATGCGCGCAATCGTAGCCCTCATGCTCAGTAGGCAAGACAGCGCCCGGGCCAAGCTGTGTCGGGCCTGTGTTCTCAACGAAGTAGTAGCCGTCACTGCATACGACATCCCAATATCGAAGCGCGTAATCCACGGCAGCTGTTCGATCGTACGCTGCACACGTTGATGTAGCGGCCAGCGTAACGACGGCCATGATGAGCGCGAAGACTCGTTTCCGCCTATCCTTCACCATCACACTCCTTGCTCGGATGAAGGCTATCCGTACCTTCCGACATCGGACACACCGCGCGGGAGTCGGGAACAAGACGATTGTCCGCGGGCGCTGCGCCTAGCGAAAAGCAAGGCCAGCCGCCGGTCAAGCATTCCACCATGAAGGAATACAATCCCAGGTCCCTCGTGCTGCATTCAGTCAGGATGCTCCTTATGGAGAGGAACGGCTTCTTCCTGGTTCTGGGTTTCTCCACTTCACGAACTTCATGTCCTTCATGGCTAGGAGCAGCTTCTGCCTGGTTCCAGGGTTCCCCTTCTCCATGACGAGCTCGCTCATGGCATAGCTCGCCTCTTCATGGTGAAGATTCGTTCTAGGCGAATCGGGAATGTGACCCACATTACATTCAGACATTGGTGTGTCTTCTCTCGAACCGAGGCGGCATCTCAAGTGGCCATACCGTGGCAAGTCCTGAATAGTGCTTCTCTAGGCTATTCCTAGGGTACTTGCTAAAGGGGGAGAAATGAAGATCGCATGCTGCACCATGGAAATGGTTGCTCTCATCTTCCTGCTCTTTTTGAGCATCAACGGGGGCTACAGCTATCTCAACAACACACCCAGGACTGACTTCGTCAGCCGTCCAACAACGGAACTCATCACAGCGTGGGGAGAACCCGACACCGTCATCGCTGCGAACGAACTCGGCTTTCTCTCAACACGAATTGCCGAGGTGGAAGTGTGGTCCTACGATAATCCCGCACGCTCCGTCATCGTCCGCGATGACATTGTGGTGTCGATCAGACTAGGGTAGGGAACAAAGCACTTCACATGTGAGCAACACGTCGAGGCTAGAGAAGGACAATCCGAAGGACATCTGCCCGGGGCCATCTAGAAATCTAACACAACAGAGCATTCCGCATCAGGCGCTGCCTCATCTCGCGTGAAGCTGAGGAAGATTACTTGAATCCCCTACCCAGTTGGGCGAACATGCGCGCGCTTCTCGAGGGGGCTCTTTGACGCTGAACGTGGCTGCATTCCTCTTACTGAGCGGGCTGTGGGGCGCAACGTGGCTGTTCATCAAGCTCGGTCTTGGCTCACTGCCTCCGTTTACGTTTGCTGCGGCACGCTACCTTCTCTCCGCGCTGATTCTCCTGCCGTTTGTCTTGTTCCGGCGATCTTCATGGCCGAAATCGAAAACGGACTGGATGTTGATCGTTGTCGGGGGAACATTCCGCATTGCCGCGATCGCGCTTCTTGTGTATTGGGGGCAGCAGTATATTGGGTCTGGGCTTGGCAGCGTCCTCCACGCAACCCTTCCACTCTTCGGTTTGGTGTTCGCACACTATCTCCTGCCTGATGACCGCATCACGAAGCGCAAGGTGTTCGGGATCTTGGTTGGCTTGGTCGGAATCGCTCTCATCTACTCAGGCCAGCTCTCGTTTCGTGGTGCCATGGCAGCGTGGGGTGTTACCGCAGTGCTCGCATCAGCAGCCATTGCGGCGCTGGTCAACACGATCACCAAGCGGTGTGGCACCCAAATGGATCCATTGACATTGACTGGAGGTCAAGTGATCGTCGCCTCGATCCTTCTCAGTCTTGCTGCCTCGACCGAAGGCAATCCACTGGCGATGCAGTGGACGGCACAAGCGATCTGGTCGCTCATCTATCTCGCAGTCGCGGGGACGGCGCTCGCCTTCTTCCTTCACTACTGGCT
>SPBW01000004.1 GCA_004525685.1 Candidatus Atribacteria bacterium | reverse complement strand
TGCGTACGAGAATGATGTTCTAGATGGGGATACAGCGAGCCAAAGACGTTGCTCAGCCATCTGTGTCGTTGCGCGCGATAGGCCGAGAATGGCCAAGTGTCAACAGCTAGAACGGAATGATAGCTCGATTGTGCCGTTGGAAACTGGCATTGGGGAATATGAGTCTAGGGTCGTTTTCTGGCAATCCAGATCATCTCATCTGATGCGTCAGGGGCGGAATCGCTGGCGAAATCGCTTCTACGCTCCTCAATCTCGAAACCCGCACGTACGAGCAATGACTCCAGA
Source organism: Candidatus Atribacteria bacterium (assembly GCA_004525685.1). Classification (GTDB taxonomy): domain Bacteria; phylum Bipolaricaulota; class Bipolaricaulia; order UBA7950; family UBA9294; genus SPBW01. Next base: position 32,249 of record SPBW01000004.1, on the reverse strand, counting down.
CGACGCGCGGATGTACAGTGCATGCGCAATGGTTCTCGGTCTACACGTTCACTGACCCTGCCGGACGGATCGATGGTCTCATAGCGAATGATGACGGCAACGCTCTGCAGCGCTTGGTCAAATGACCATGCATAGGAAACACGAATCAGCTGACTGGTGTGCGGATGCGTCGTTTCACCTGAGGCTTCGAAGGGTGTGTAGCTGTCTGAAGGCAACGATGCCAACCAATCAGGATCTTGTCGTTCAAGATGCAGCACCAGTCGAGCTCTAGGTATCAGGTGCTTCGAGATCTTCTCCAAACAGGTCTTCTGTGCCTTCTCGGTGAGCAGCAACTGAAAGGAATAGGCCGGCACGAGGGCCAGTGCGAAATCCCTGTTGAGGTCAAACGATCTCATATCGGCCTGCACGAAGGTCACGTTCTTCAGAGACGCGCTCTTGGCCCGCGCAATGGACAGCATGTCTTGGGAGAGATCGATGCCGACGACCTGAAAGCCTGCTTGCGCCAGCTTGATGGCGACGCGCCCCGTACCGCTGGCAATCTCAAGAATCGAGTGATGCTCGTCTACATCCTCTTGCGCGAGATTTCGATAGAAATCGATCTCGCCCGGCCAGTCAGGAACCGCTGCATCATAGAGCTGCGCAAGGTTATCTTGATAGAGCTGAGTCATGCCATTTCACTGTCCTCGCTTTGCGCGCTGAACACTACGCTTCTCTGTAGAGCGACATCAAACCTGCTCCGACTAGCGGTAGCATGGCGACACAGGACATGACGGTGATGATTCCGTATTGATCGGCTAACCATCCAATGGGATAGAGGGCGATCCCACCTACGCCCCAGGCTAATCCCATGACGAGGCCGGAGACGAGACCTGTTCTTCCGGGAATGCACTCCTGGGCCGCAACAACGCCAACTGGCGTAGCAGACAAGTCAAACAGTCCGGCCACGGCAATGACGGGCAGGAGGAAAGTTGCCGGGCCGTGGAGGAAGAGGAAGTACAGTGGCGTAGCCATAACCATCGAACCAAGGATCACTGCCTTGCGGCCCCAGCGATCAGAGAGATTGCCAGCCAGGAAGCTTCCGGCAGCACCGGCCAGCAGGAATGCGCTAATAGACACAGCTCCGGCCCAAGCTGATCCGCCTCGTTCCACGACGAGAACTGCCAAGAAGCTTGCGAACGCAGTGGCACTCACAGAACGGATTACGAGGACGGTCCACAGCACCACGAATCGACCAGGCAGATGTCCTAGCTGGAATCTCTCATGGGCCTGGCGAATCGAGTGTGGCAACACGCGCATGAGGGGGAAGGCAAAGGCGGCCACCAAGGCCAATCCCGGAATCAACAGCCACGGCGTGCCGCCCAAATCGAAGGTTTGAGTGAAGGCGACAATCACGATAGGAGCAGCCGCTCCCCCAAGGGTTCCCCCTGATGAGAAGAACGCCATCATCAAGCCGCGGCGGCTGTGAGTGCCCGCAGCAACTAGTGCAGCTGCTGCCGGGTGGAAGAGCGCTGTACCAACGCCTGCGATCGCCATCACGAGAAGCAGGAGCCAGTAGCTGTTGGCTCGACCGATAAGGCTCATGGCTGTCACTGAGAGCAAGGGGCCGATAATGACTAGCCATGGTCTTTGCACTCGATCGACCAAGTGGCCAAGGCTTGGTTGGAGAAGTGAATTCATCAGAATTCTCACTGTCCCCAGCAAACCAGCCATGGCTAGTGACAGATCAAGGCGTTGAATCAGTAATGGAAGAAGTGGTGCTAGGAAAGCTCCGAATCCATCGTTAAGAAGGTGGCCAATGAACAGATAGGCAGTACGTTTCCCTGGTTGATCGATCGATGCCTGTGTCATGGGGGCAGATAGTAGCCCTGTCCAGCGTGCCGGACAAGGAAGTGTATTACGACCGGATGGCTTGGGTTTCGGTTTCTCGTTGGAATCTACTAGACTCAGGGAGTGGTACGGGGAGGTCGACGGTGCAACAGGAAACGCAATTCTATCGTTCGTTGTTTGACGAAGCGCCGCTTCCCTATCAATCGTTGGATTCAGAAGGGCGCTTGCTGACGGTTAATCGTGCCTGGCAGGAAGAGCTTCTTTTTGACAAGCATGAAGTCCTCGGGCGCTGGTTCGGAGACTTCGTCTGTTCTGATCAGAAAGCGGTGTTTCGCGAACGATTCGCACAATTCGTCGAAGAGGGCCGAGCCCAGGGCGTCATGTGGAGCTTGATTCGGAAGGATGGAAGCACGGTTTCGGTATCCTTCAGTGGCAGAATCGAACGCGATGAGGCTGGGCGACTTCGCCGAGCGAATTGCATATTTTTCGATCTGGCCAAGCGATCAGAAGAAGAGGAGCAGCTGCGCGAATCCGAAGAGCTGCGAATGGCGTTCATGGAATCAGCGGGAGAAGGGTTTGGAATCTTCAATGCTGACCTGCGATTGATCTACATCAATCAAGTGGGCGCCGCCCTGTTCGATGCAACCCCCGAAAACCTAACTGGGCGCCTGATGACAGACATATCGCCTGGCACGGTACAGACGGAGCGTTACGCACAATTCCGACGTGTTCTGGAGACAGGGGAACCATTCTCGATCGACGAGTACACTCCTCCGGCGCAACTTAGGGATCGTCGATTTGCGGTCAGCGCTTTCAAGGTTGGCGAGGATCTTGGCATCATCCTTCGCGATGTGACCCATGCCAAGCTCTCGGAACAACGACTGCACGAATCTGAAGCGAAGTGGCGAGCACTGACTGAGGAGAGTCCAGATCATGTGATCCTACTGAGCCGCGATCTCAGGATAGAGTACGTCAACACACCCCTGCATGGCTTCACATCGGAGCAGATGATTGGCGACTACATCTGCCAACACTCAGGGGATAGCGACCAGCAACGCATCCGCGATACGCTGGAGAGGGTCCTGTCATCTGGAGAAGCTGCATCCTACGTGACGAAGTATGTGGCTCCAGACGGAGAAACGATCTGGTTCGAGTCGCGAGCAGTCGCTCGAGTCGTTGATGGGAAGACTGACGGTCTAACTGTTTCCGTGAGAGACATCAGCCAGAGGATGGTCGATCAAACTCGAATTGCGCAGCTCCTGAAACGGCAAACAGCCATGGCACAGCTGTCTATCGATTTTGGTGGCGCAGAAACAACGCTCGACGTCTTTAGAACGTCCTATCAGCACATCTCGGAACTCATGGCGTCGGACGTCTACATCGTCTCTCGGTACAGCGCGGCTGAGGCGTCGATATACACTGAATATGCAAAGAACGGGGGATGTGAGCTTGACACGAGCGGCATGCCTCCAATCCCACTGGAGCCCGAGGGAAGAGGCATACAGAGCAAGGTCATTCGAGAGGGCAAGCCGATGATCGTCCCTGATTATCATGAGGCGATGTCAACCATGGGGACCCGATACAAGCTGTCAGCAAATGGCCGGGACGCAGAGAGACTCAGCCCCGCCGAAGCTGTCGTCGATCTGCCCAGATCGGCGCTGATTGTACCCATGAAGATCCGAGGCGAAGTCTTCGGCATTGTCCAGGTCCAGTCGAATGCTCTGGAGGCGTACACGAGTGAGGATGCCGAACTCCTGTCTGGACTGGCGAGTATCACCGCGGGTGCAATTGAGAATCGCAGCCTGATTGGGAAGTTGCAGGAGACGTACGAAGGAGTCATCCGTGCGTTGGCTAAGGCGATCGAGTTGCGCGATCCGTACACCAGTGCGCATCAAGAAGGCGTTGCCCGGATAGCCGTAGGAATTGCCGAGGCTATGGGACTCTCCACAGATCAATGCCAGTCAGTTGAGCTAGCGGCCCATGTCCATGACATCGGCAAGATCGTCATCCCCGCCGAGATCCTGAGCAAGCCGAGCCAGCTGACCAAGGCCGAGATGCTGATTGTTCAATCGCATGTTGAGGCCGCACATAACGTGCTTGCAGATGTTGTCCTTCCCTGGCCGATTGCCGATATCGTAGGTCAGCACCACGAACGTTTGGACGGTTCGGGGTATCCCAACGGGATTCATGCCGATCAGATGCGTGTGGAAGCTCGCATCTTGGCGGTGGCTGACATCGCCGATGCCATGCTCTCTCACCGACCTTACCGCCCTGCGGTCAGCTTGGAAGACACCGTGTCTGAACTGCGCCGTTTGAGCGGCATCGCTTTTGATTCGTCTGTCGTTGAAGCTTGCCTGGTCGTGCTTGAGCGCGAGCGCCTCGCAGATCAAATAGTGATCTAGAAGCCGCCTCCTAGTTCGAAGAAGGCGCGGGCACTCCCGTCAACGCCAATGAGCGGAACGGCGTATCCGATATCAAGCCTGATCGAGGTGCCCAGGAATCCTGGGAAGATGAATGCTAGTCTCGCTCCAGCCTCCACGCGAATGCCGGGTTCACAGACGCTCAGGCAATTGGCCTGGGTTCGCCCCCCCTGGATGAACACCGACGGTGTGATCGAGTCAAGTCGAGTCAAGTTCAAGATGGCATAGCCGCTATCTCTGACGAGCGGAGGAAAGACTGCCTCGATGGCGGCATACGCCTGATGGTGCCCCATGGGCAAGTAGTCGAACGAGTGAAGCTGGCTCAGCGAGAAGAGAAACTCGTTTGGAAGATCCTGCGACAAGGATTCAGCGATCGAGGCACCAACGTCCACATACATCAAGTGGAACAGGCGAAGTCTGCGTTCTCCTTGCCACGTGATGGACGCGAAGGGCGCCGTGCCGAACCCGGGAATTCCCAAGACGAGCTGCATCCTGTTTCGCATCAGTATTGTCGGCTGGCTGTCATATTGAACAGACAGCGACAGATACGGTGTGGGACGGGGCAAGGCCCCGAGAGCTCCTACGGTTAGCGTATGCTGCCAGCTTGGATACCAGTACAGGCCCGCTTGACCCGTCTGAGGATGAGTGAACCCTAAGATGCGAGCTGTCAGCATTGCATCTAGCTCTCCCATTCCCGTCTGCAGATCCAACGCTGTAATCATGCCGGTGAACGAGATGCCAAGATCTCGCCCAATGTTCGCGGCAAACACGCCGACCAGGTCGAGTAGCAGCCTGTCATCTAGGCTATTGAACGATTCCCAATCCATGTTCGGATCGATGTGTGGGAGAAGCATCAAGCTCCAAGCGTGATCGTTTCGGAAGCTGCCGGAAATGCCAGTCGGTGAGATGTCGATGACATAGGCATCAAGTGGCTTCCCGATCTCAGGTGCATCAGCAGATCGGAATGGGTGGTCGACCATGATCTTGCGCGGCCAGTGATTATTGTAACGGTTGGCATCTGGAAGCATCTCGTCAGGATCAATGGCAATGGCAGAGATGGGTAGAACCGTCTCGAAAGCGACGGTGTCGGCAGAACAGCAGGTAGGTACGAACCTCATCTCTGCAGTTGAGCCGTCGGTCAACGTGGCTTGGATATCCACTGGGAAGATGGGATCGATGCCCGACAGCGTGAGCAGTGTCTGATAGCCTGACTCCATGGCGTGTGTATCGAACCCCGAGATGCCGACGTCAAGTTGAGCCGTACCGTAGATCCAATCGGCGAAGAAATCGGCCAAATCACTCTGCGAGATCCGCTCGGCGAGAAGCTTGAAGTCTTCTACAGAGAGGAGCTTGCCATTCCATTCATCGAGAGCTTCGACCAGGATCGTGTGCAGCGTGTCTTTCCCGATGATTGCCTCCAAGGCTCTCAGGGCCAGGTACCCCTTGCTGTAGGTGCGAATTGTAATGCCATTGAGATACTGCGAATCTGCCATGGGTTGAATGATCGGTTCGTCGAATCCCAGTTGCAGGAGAGCCAGGTAGGGTAGCTCCGACATGTGTTGCCGGAGATTCATGTATCCCATCGATTCCAGCATGGCGTCCTCAACAAGCCCCGGCTGAAGGTGGCTAAGAAGATTGGGATTGAACCCTCCATATCGGTCCTCGAAATAGCTAATAGATAGGTACTCGGCAAACCCCTCCGAAATCCAGTTCTCGGCATTGAAGTCCGTGCCGATACCAATGCCCCACCAAAGGTGGGCGATCTCATGCGCGAGGAGGTACTCCGAAACGCGATCATAGATACCGAGGGCTGGCATGTCTTTCAAGCGGACGATGCTAGCTCCAACAAGGACGAAGCCATCGGCTGCCATACCGAAGAATCCAGACGTCGGATTCTCAGCGATGATCAGACGGGTTCCAGCGAAGGGGCCGAATTGCTCAGTATGATAGTCCAGGATCTCTTCTGCATACGATAGCGCTTCGCGAGCGTAGGCTTCGCCACCTGGAAGATAGACGGCTTCGATTGTCACTCCGTTCCACTCAGTCGATACGGATGAAAGCTCAGGGCCGATGATCAATGGGACGGAGCGTGTGGGGCGCTGGTTGGAGAGCTCAATGGTCTTGATTCCCGCTTCAGTGCCGAGTTCCTGTTGCATGTCGGCGCCGCCGAATGCGTGATAACCTTGCGGAATCGTCAACTCGACATGGTAGTTGGCAGCAGGTAGTTCAAATCTCCCAGCGAGCGCTCCTGAATCGACCAGCACGGGATTCCAGCCGAATCGCCACGTATAGGTGTCCTTGGCTACGCAGTTGTCTCCTGCTGATGCGCGCGCGAACTTCGTTTCGAAATCGATGCGAATCAAGATCTCGGCACCGGGGGCTAGAGGAGCATCCAATTCGACAATGAGGAGTCCAGCTTCGAGTGAGAAGGTCAGAAGAAACGGTGGTGTGGGTGCGAGGCGAAACGAGAGTGGATTCCCATCTGCGTCTCTGACCTGCGAGATTCGTGTCCAGGTGGGATCGAACCCCGCCGCGTACTGTGCGTCGGTGAGCGCAGGATGAAGATAGGGATTGGGTTCTGCTCCCCAATTGGCGATCAACGCGAACGGAATCTCATCCACGGCTTCGCTGGAGCGATTGACGACGTGAACTTCCTGAATGCCAACCATCGTATCCATCTCGGTGTCTAGGCTGATTCTGATTTCATAGCTTGTGGCTTCTGGGGAATCTTGGCCGAACGCGAACATACCCGCGGCCACAATCAGTGAAGCAAGCACCAAAGCGATTCTGAAACGTTTTCCACTCATCGGACCTCCCGGAGAACCTTTCTTGTCACGTGGCATGGTAGTCGTCCCGCAGAGACACGGCAAGACGCGCTTCTGCAGGACATCCGCAATCGAGAGCTCAGGTTGTTGGACAGACAGACCTAGGAGGCCTGGATGATGCCCTCAACGATTGCTTCAGCGAAGCCTTGTGGATTGTCTCCCATCATGTCATGACTGGCCATGGGCACGATGTGTACGTCGATGCCGTTCTCGACAAGCACCTTCTCATCAGGATCGGGCAACGTTCGCTCGCCAAAGATGAACGTACGAGGCATGGTCGCGTTGTAGAATCGCTCTCGATACGAGGGAGATCGATCAGCAATTAGTGAGACCGCGCTTCGATAGAGAGCCACAGGCTCCGATGCCCTCAGCGTACTTGCGTAGTCGTGGTATCCGGTCTCGCGCATCTGCTGGCAGAAGTCATAGAACTTCGATGTGGCGAACACTTGCTCAGATACCGTGACAATCCTCCCGCTGACAAACCCGGGACCCGGATCAAGATTTCCTTCTGCGACAATGAGATGTGAAACAAGGTCCGGCCTCGCGTCGGCAAGGAGGATGGCAATGGAGCCACCCATACTGTGCCCGACCACGATGCAGTCGGTTAGGCAAAGGTGATCCAGTAGCTTGGCAACCGTGTCTGCCTGTGATTCCATGGCGTAGTCATAGTCTCGCGGTCGATCGCTGTAGCCATATCCAAGGAAGTCGACTAGCAGGCAGCGGTGATTGCGAAGTGACACATGGTGCGCGGCTGGCGGATACCAGGAAGAGGAAGAAGAGCCCAATCCGTGGAGCATGACAAGAACAGGTCCATCTCCAGGCAGATCGTGATAAAACAGATGTGCGTTCAGTGATTCAACATAAAAAGACTTCATACGGTTGTATCCTCGCTAACCATCTAGGATTGACTCGCGATAGACAATGCCCCGTTCACGTAGTCCGGCCAGAATGAAATCGACGCATTCGGGGAGGACTCCAATATGCTCTGGTGGGTGGATGCCGGGGATGTCGTAGAGACCTTGCGCGAGCATGCGAGCCACCACCGTGGCCGTGTAGCCTGTTGTGCGCGCCATGGAGGTTGTGCCGGAACCTGCATCGAAGCGATCAAGCAAGTCGTAGGTATACTGGGCCGCCTTCCCGTTCTTCAGTCCCGACACCTGGATCCTCATGACCGTAAGATCCTGCTCACCGTCCCTCATCTCCCAGAGTGGGAACAGCAGTGCCGTCGTCAGGTCAAGGGGGCGCACACAGCTCCCATCGGGAAGGTCGGTGAGCTCATTGCTGAACAAGCCCATGTCACGAAGAAGCTTCATCTTCTCTGCATGTCCGGGATAGCGAAGCGTCTTCTCAATCATGTCGGGAGCATCGATGGTATGGGCGAGTGTGCGTAGGCCATCTGTGTTGAATGCCTCCAAGTCGCCAACCTCAGCGAAGTGAAGGATTTCGACTTCGGACAGTGCTTCACGAATCTCGACTTTGCCATTCACGACAATTCTCGACGGGCGCGTGTACTCCTCGATGACGTCGATGGGCGAGAATACGGCGCGATATTCAAACATCCCTTCGCGAGCCGATGGCAACCCTCCTACATAGATGGCGACGGAATGGGTTTCATCGAGTTGTGCGCTCGCACGGCCGACAAGCAGGTTGCTCATGCCCGGTGCGACGCCGCAGTCAACGACCGCGGTCACGCCATGGCTCTTGGCAAGCTCATCGAGTTTGAACGGATCCTCAGGAAAGAAGGCGATATCCACGACGTTCTTGCCTGCTTCGATGATGGTTTGCAGCGTCTGGAACCCGAGGAATCCAGGAACGGCACTGATGATGAGATCGGCATCTTGAATGGCCCTGTTGACAGTACTAGGCAACGAGAAATCGACGCGCTCTCCACGAATGCCGTGGCTTTCTTCCAGCCGCGCCAGCTGTTTCGCGTCCCGATCAGCAACACGGACCTCGAACTCCTTGTCCACGGACAAATCGATAGCCATGGCACTGCCTACCCTTCCTGCTCCAAGAATAACTATCTTCATCATGACTCCTTCATCTCCCGGCGATTGTACGGAGCAGCTGACAGCTGTGCGAGTGCCCTGCTCAGGCTGGGTAATGGCGCTATTCCACAAGCGCGACGGCTCGAACTGGCGAGCCCTCTAGACCTAGTATCCGTAGAGGGAATGCGGCAAGGCGCACTCTGCTGGCGTTCTCGATGGGTTCGATGAGAGCCCGGAGATTGACAAGTCCTTCAAGAATAGGAATCCCGGCCGATAGGAGCGCTCGATGCACAGGGTAGCTGCTGACTGCCCCATCCACACTGGGAGAATCGATCCCCACCAACGCTACGCGCTGTTGGATGAGTCTGATTGCCAGCTCCTTGCTGAGCACAGGGAAATCCTTGAAGAATGCTTGAGTGGCTGCATGTTGTTCCCAACCCGTAGAGAATAGGACAGCTCTTCCTTCCAGAGATGACAGCAGACCGTCCAGCACTTCTGGGGGGATCGGGCTGATCGCCGAAGAGAGAAGGACCACTTCGGGCAGGACGAGAGGTGCTGAAGCCACATCGAGAGCTCCAGGCACAAAATGGAGTGGGGCATCGTAGTGCGTTCCGCAATGCGGGTCGAATGTGTCTAGCACCGAGACAGTGATGCCCTCCACGTCTGTATCAAGATGGTCAATGCTCACACCCGATGTTGTGCCGGGGTAGGACAGGCTTCCGTGCTGCAATTGTTGGCTTAGATCGATGAGTTTCATGTCTCCTCCAAGCACAAGGGCTCCAGCAGGAGCCCTTGCCGCCGCGATACAGTGACTGTACGAAATCATACTCGATTCATCACCCAAGCCATGCGAAAGCATGAGACCAGCGTACAAGCCGACGCAGGGGTGCCACTGCTACGATGTCCTCACTGATAAGTACAAGTCGAAGACATATTTCTCAGGATCAGTCTCCAATGGATTGTGTAGCTTCTCTAGACAGTGGCAGAAATCAGGTCCGAACGAATGCGGACTGTCCTCAACCCAGGCGACCAGCTCCTTCCACACACGGCCAATGTTGGACAACCCAGTGAAGCGAGTGGTGGCATACGTGCCTCCGGCGAAGTCCTTGATTTGCACCGGATCGACTCCCACCACTGAAGCCGCCACAGGTAGCCAGATCTCGTAGCCGTAGTTCTCACTGCCTGGCGACGGGTCTGGATTATTGAATCCGAAGGTGACATTGTCCTTGTCCACAAGATCAATCCCTGCCTCTTGTGCAAACGATGCGATCATGTCCCACGCAATGCCCTCAGGCTCTGCTCCGAATCCAAGCGCGCTGGCGACGCGCATCGCGGGAAGAGTGGCGAGTTCTACTTTCAATTGAACCATGCTTCCTCCTTGTGCTCCTTGATCTACGGCTCATGGTAACGCTATAACTAGACATCTTGTGTCAGGTAGGCTGTCCACGTTGGGAGGCACCATGCGAGCGGATCGATTGCTGTCGTTGTTGATGCTGCTGCAAACGCGTGGGCGTATGACCGCCGATCGACTGGCTGATGAGCTTGAGGTGTCTGTTCGGACGGTCTATCGCGACGTGTATGCGCTTCGGGTTGCTGGATTTCCCGTGTATAGCGAGCGTGGTCTTGGCGGAGGGTGCTATCTTCACGAGGACTACCGGATCAGACTCACGGACTTGACTCAAGATGAGCTGGCCGCCTTGTTCGTGATGGCTGTTCCTACGCCGCTGGTCGACCTTGGCGTTGGGCAGGAGGCACGAGGTGCCTTGCTCAAGCTGGCTGCGGCGCTTCCTGTTGCCCGGCGAGGCATTGAGCAGCATGTGCGAAGCCGGATCTACCTCGATCCTGAATCGTGGAACGCAACTTGTGATCCTGCACCGACGCTCTCGACCTTGCGTCAAGGCGTATGGTCTGATCGGTGGATGACCGTGACGTTTCAACGCGTGCGAGGAATCACCATCGATCGGGAGATCGCTCCCTACGGCTTGGTTGCCAAGGCAACTCGGTGGTACATCATCTGGCGCGCCAGAGACGGCGGGATTCATGTGGATCGCGCCTCCTCTGTGGTCCAAGCCGTGCTGCTCGAAGAGAGATTCGTGCGGGATGAGACCTTCGATCTCGTCACTTACTGGTCGCAATGGGCGGCCAGGCACAAGGCCAATCGACCGGCATTCGCTGTGACGGCACTTGTTCATGCGGATTTACTCCCTTCTCTCAAGAGTGAACTTGGCATGGAGAGGGTAGCAATCTGTGAGACGCTGGAGCATGGCGGTCGACTTCGCTTGCAGCTGACATTCGAGTTCCTCGAGCAAGCGCGGTCCATGCTGCTGGGCTTCGGAGGCGCCGTTGAGGTCCTTTCTCCAGAGGCGCTTCGCCTTTCGATCGCCGACTTCGGAGAACAAACCCGTCGTGTCTACTACGAGCGATGAGTCAGCATCCGACACGACAGACGCGGAGTCGATCCGTGAACGCAGCTTGGCTACACTTCCGCGGGAGGTTCCATGAAACTTGACGCGCTTCTCTCGTTCCTCGCGGATGAATTGTCTGGCCTTCGGGCCAAGAACACGGTTGCCGAGATTGCCGCATTCCACCGGATTCAGGCATCACCGGGATACGATGACGCCGTTCGTTACGTCGCCGAAGAACTCACAGCACTGGACATCCAATCTAGGGTGTCAACGTTCGTTGCCGATGGCGAAACGACAACCTTCGGGTGGATCGCGCCGCCCGGTTGGACCGTTCGAGCAGGCAGCCTGAGCCAGATTGATCCCAAGGAGAAGCGACTCGGGTCGTACGATATCGTCAAACAATCGATTCTGGGACAGTCGGCCGGAGGGGACGCAGACGGCGAGGTCGTTCACGTCGGCGCAGGCGATTCTGAAGACTGCTTCGAGGGTCTCGATCTCCGAGGCAAGTTCCTGCTGACGAATGGGCGGCCGGCCTCCATGCTCAAATGCCTGAAGGGAAGGGGCGTTGCCGCGATCATCCTCTATCCGGATGTTGAACGCGCTGCTCCGTCGTATGACTTGGTGCAGTATGGGGGATTGTTTCCCAAGGCTGATGAGTTGGATTGGCTGCCGATGGGCTTCTCCATCTCTCGTCGCACTGCCGATGCGTTGCTGAAGGATCTAGAGAAGGGACCCGTGCGCGTTCGCGGCCAAGTGGACGCCGAGTTCGTCGACAATCCGATGCAAGTCCTGGAGGCGACGGTTGCTGGATCCGACGAAGCGGCGCGTGAGATTCTGCTGGTCGCTCATCTCTGTCATCCTGCCCAGTCGGCCAATGACAACGCTTCGGGAAGCGGCGTGATGCTGGAAATCGCTCGCATTCTCACCAAGCTGGCGGAGCAGGGTGAGTTGGCGAACGCGGTTCGTCTGGTGTGGGTCCCGGAGTTCAATGGAGCCGTTCCCTGGGCGGCGGCCAATGCGGACAGTCTGAAGGACGTGCTGTTCTCCATCAATCTCGACATGGTGGGGCAATCCCCCGAGCTTATCGGCGAACCGCTGCGCGTGTTCCGCGTACCCAATTCGCATCCCGTCTTTCTCAATGCCTGTTTCGAGCCACTGTTGGCAACCATCGCTTCCGATGCGCGCTTCTTGGCGGCGCAGGGGTCGCGTCGCGTGCTCCACTGGATCCTCGATGCCCCCAGCGGAGGGAGCGACCATCTCGTCTTTCAGGCGCCTCCGGTGAATGCTCCTTCGGCGATGCTTGGGCACGATGATCCGTATTGGCACACCGATCTGGACACGATCGAGAAGGTCGATCCGACGCGTCTGAAGTGTGTGGGCGTTCTCACCGCGCTGCTGTCTACCCTGCCGACGTGGGGACCTTGCGAGCCGCAGCTGCTGGCGGCGTGGCTGCTGGCGTTCAGTCAACGCGAACTGGCTCTAGCGAGCACGCTGGCGCGATCTGCGGACGGCGCGATGCAGCGACTGCTGCTGGACACTGCATTGGCGACCGAAACATCGCGAGCTGACTCGCTCGCCAAGCTGCTTGGCGAAGACACTTGGAATCCTGTCTTGCATGTGGACGCCCTGCAAGCAACCTGTTGTGCTCTGATGGCGAATCACAGAAGCTCCAATGAGACAGATGCGAGTGGCTGCAATGACATAAGGCCCGTACGGATCCTCGATGGGCCCGTGCGCTATGAGGCGATTCAGAACCTCCCCAAAGAGGATCGAGAGTTCTTGGAAGAGAAGCTGTTCTCGCATCACGGTGCGCCGCTGCAGCTGCTGGCAAACCTGGCAGATGGAACGAGAACGGTCCCTGAGATTGCGGCTTGCTTGTCACTCGACTTCCGGCAGGTATTCGCAACGGCAGACATCGAGCAGGCAATCAGCTTGCTGGCGGAAGCTGGATACTTGACCATCCACTAGTCAGTTTGATTTGACGATTCGCGTGAGAGTTGATGACCAGTTCGGCAAACGCACGCTCGGGCTAACATGAAATACGACAGGCGATCACCTGTGTGAAAGGGGTATCCATTCCAACGCGGTTCCGTTGTGTGATCGCAATTTGTCCCTTCAGGTCAAGGTCTCAGTGCTGTGAGGTTGACATCGCGCTCGATTGCGCCTATGTTAGCTCTATGAATACCGCAACCGTGCACCTGGGACGCAGCATGATGATGTTGACGCGATCCTGGCTGGGTTTCGGTACGACGACTGTGGCCATCTAGCTCCGAAGGAATCGGAGTCAGATGGCGAGATGGGCTGCAGGCCAACCCTGCGGTCCTTTTCTTTTTGACCAGAGAGGAGAACTGTCATGAAGAGTGATCGGAGCCTGGATGTTGTCATCGTTGGCCTTGGTCGTGTCGGTCGCGCCCTGGCCAAGCAGATTCAGAAGGCAGATTCCCAGCTTCGCATCGTTGGCTTGGCAGATCGCGGTGGCCTTCTCTATCACGAGAGAGGCTTATCAGCAAGCTTGGTTGATGAAGCCCTCAGCGCGAAAGCCGAAGGATCGTCCATAGGAATATGTCCTTCCGCGCTGCCGCCTATCTATCGCTTCTCTGATCTAGCAACAAGCCGCACCCTGTTTGTCGATGCAACAGCTGCTTCCGGTATGGCGGCAGGCTGGTGCGAGGTACTCGCGTCGTCAGGCGCAGCGGGTGTTGTTCTTGCCAACAAGCTGCCCTTGTGCGAAGCGTGGAGTGTCTCTGGACCTCTGTTCAATCATCCGCGCGTTCGGTACGAGGCGACCGTGGGTGCCGGGCTTCCCATCCTTTCCACCTTGCGATCATTGCTTGCGACAGGAGACTTGGTCACCAGGATGAGGGGGGCACTGAGCGGGACACTCGGCTATCTTGTCAATCAAGTGTCTGAGGGGCATGCGTTCTCTGCAGCACTGAGCGACGCAATTGCTTTGGGGTATGCGGAACCGGATCCCAGTGCTGATCTTGGCGGCCGGGATGTTGCGCGCAAAGCCGTCATCTTGTCGCGTGCTGTGGGATGGCCTGCAGAGTTGTCTGACGTAGAGCGTGATGGCCTAGTCCCCGATAGCGACGCGTATCAGGGTGCGCCATCTGCAGATTATTCGTCGGCAGACCGGAAGCTGAAAGAGTTGTTCGCTGATGCGGACTGTGATGGTATCGCCATCCGCTATCTGGCGCAGATCACGCCCGAGCGCATAAGCGTTGGCCTAGCGCGCATCGATCTACATGACCCGTTTGCAGCACTTGCTGGAACTGAGAATCGAATCGCCATTCATACAAGGCGTTATCCCATCCATCCACTGGCGATTGCTGGCCCAGGAGCTGGCCCCGAAACGACCGCTGCAGGAGTGCTGAGCGATCTGATCGATCTGGCGGAGAAGAGCAAGCTGAGAGGAGAGAATCCGTGCCCCTGCTGATCATGAAATTCGGTGGTACATCTGTAGCAGACGCTGATGCGATTGCGCGCGTCGCAGCCATTATCATGGATCAACAGGCAGAGGGGGATAGCATTGTCGCAGTTGTCTCTGCGATGAGTGGCGTTACCGACATGCTGACCAGTGGCGTCCGCGCCGCAGCGACGGGCAGCGACGCAGTGTGCCGAGATGTTGCTGAGGAAATCCTTCACCGGACGCGTGAAGCAGCGGACAAGCTTATTCCCGCGAGCGCCGCCGAACGGCGGAGCGTTGTGACTGCCGCTGAGGAGCTGCTAGCCAGCTACGTGGCAGTTTGCCGGAGTGTTCACGTCCTTGCGGAAGCTACGCCTCGGGTGCTGGATCGCGCGACATCGTGCGGTGAATTGCTTGTTGCTGATCTGCTGGCAGCTCACCTCTGCACGATGGGCGCCTCTTCTCAGGTGGTGAATCCTGCAGAGGTGATCGTGACCGATGACACCTTCCAGAATGCGTTGCCTTTGCCAGTAGAAACCGCAGAACACTGCGCGCGGCATCTGGCGCCGTTGATCGCCCAAGGCGTGATCCCAGTGATCGGCGGGTTCATCGGCGCGACGGTCGACGGCGTGACGACAACGCTCGGTCGAGGTGGAAGCGACTTCTCAGCTGCGGTTCTTGGCCAGGCACTTGCTGCAGACGAGGTCTGGATATGGACGGATGTCGATGGCGTCATGTCAGCTGATCCGCGATTGGTGAAAGATGCGAGGGTCATCCCAGTTCTCTCTTATGTAGAAGTGGGGGAGTTGGCGTATTTCGGAGCTGCAGTACTACATCCCCGTACGATTCGTCCGTTGGTTGACGGGCGAATTCCGCTGCGAATCAAGAACACATTCAGGCCGCAGGCCAGCGGAACGCGAATCGAGCCTGAAGCGAATCCAGCACCTGGAACCGTCAAGGCAGTGACCAACATCCAGGGGCTATCGATGGTGACTGTCGAGGGGCGAGGCATGCTCGGCGTGCCAGGTATCGCGGCGAGAACCTTTGAAGCTGTTGCGCGGTGCAAGGCGAATGTGCTCATGATCTCCCAGGCCTCCTCTGAACAGTCAATCTGCTTCGTCATACCGGCCCATGACGTTGCTTGTGTTTGTGGCAAGTTGGAGGAGGAGTTCGCCCTAGAAATCTCGCGCCGCGAGATCGACCGAGTGGGCGCTCTCGATGGCGTTGGCGTGGTGACGGCATTGGGGGCCGGGATGCGAGGCATTGCTGGCGTCGCCGGCCGGCTGTTCACCGCGCTGGCACAGTATGGTGTGAACATCATCGCCATCGCTCAGGGCTCGTCTGAATGCAGCGTCTCGATCGTTGTCACTGAGGAAGACGGCGAGAGCGCTGTGCGTGCAATCCATGAAGAGGTGATGAGACGATGAAACGAATTCCCGTGGCCATCCTAGGTGCGACCGGAACTGTCGGGCAGCGCTTTGTTCAGCTTCTCGAAGGCCATCCGTGGCTTGAGGTTGCCGCGCTCGCTGCTTCGGAAAGGAGTGTTGGAAAACCCTACGCCGACGCCTGTACGTGGCGGTTGCCCACTGCGCTTCCGGAGAAGGTCGGGCGCCTGACTATTCAACCGCTCGACCCTAAGGGGCTTGACGGAATCGGCCTTGTCTTCTCGGCCCTGCCCTCTGGGGCGGCACGCGAAGTCGAACCGGCGTTCGCCGAAGCGGGAATAGCCATCTCATCCAACGCTTCAGCCTATCGCTTCGAAGACGATGTGCCCCTTCTCGTTCCCGAGATCAACGCAGAGCATGCGGCGCTGATCGATATCCAGCGGAAGAATCGCAGTTGGCCTGGACTTCTCGTTACCAATCCCAACTGCACAACCACTGGAATCGCCCTCGTTCTCAAGCCGCTTGCTGACGCTTTCGGCCTCCAGACAGTCCTTGCAACATCCATGCAAGCAGTGTCTGGAGCCGGACATCCGGGAGTGTCCTCACTTGACGCCATCGACAACGTTCTCTGTCTGATTCCTGGGGAAGAGGAGAAGATGGAGAGAGAAGCGCGAATCCTACTTGGTCAAGTGGAGAACGAGCGTCAGATGGAAGCTTCATTCGCTTTCAGTGCGCAGGCGAATCGAGTCCCTGTAGTTGACGGTCATACCATCTGCCTGTCACTCAAGCTTGAGCAGCGTGCATCCGTCGACGAGGTGCGGTCGGTGCTAGCGGCATTCCGCGGCGCTGTTGCAGCGAGGGGCTTGCCGAGCTCACCGGAGTTCCCACTTGTTGTAAGGACAGAGCCCGATCGCCCACAACCGCGGCTCGATCGAGATGCGGGTGGTGGCATGCAGGTGACTGTCGGACGGATTCGCGAGTGCCCGGTGCTCGATTTCCGATTGGTGATTGTCGTGCATAACACCGTGCGGGGAGCAGCAGGCGGATCGATCCTCAATAGCGAGCTGCTCGTTCACGAAGGATACGTGCGATGACAGGCTTTTCTTCGGGAACACTGGACGATGTGTTCGGCGGCTTCCTCGTCTACCGAAACCTGATTCCAGTCGATGATCGACTGCCAACGATCGGTGACTTGAGATCGAAGCTGGGTATGGCAAGAGACCGACTTCCACGCAAGGCAGAGCCTGAGTATGCCAGTGTCATTGGCGAGATCCTGCGCGAGGCACGCAGATTGTCAGGCACTGCATCTGATGCTTCTCGCCTCGTATTTGTCGGCGACACAATGCACAACGATGTGTCCGCGTTCTCCAATCTTTGCCAAGCGATGGGATGGCAAGGGCGCGCGTTCATTGCCGACGAGGGACCCAGTGCGTGCCGGGAGACGCGCGCGCTGGCTGCGGGGCAAAACCTGACTGTATCCAATCAGTGGAGCGACGTCGCTTCGTTCGTGGAGGATGGATTGTTGGATGGCTTCGGTTGCGACGAAGGCACAATGATCGTTGTCGATATCGACAAGACACTCCTGGGTGCGCGCGGACGGAATGACCAGGTCATTGACCGTGCGCGGCGGCAAGCCGCCTATGAGGTGGCACGTGATCATGCCGATGAATCACTGGCAGCAGAGGACGCGTTCGCGCGAATCTACAATGTGGTTAACGGTTCTGCATTTCACCCTCTGACAGGAGACAACCAAGATGCTGTTGCCTACGTCTCTCTACTGGTTGCAGGCGGCATGATTGATCTGGAGGAGTTGACGGCATCTGTTGCCAACGGGCAGATCGACGGGTTCCGAGCATTCGTCAATGACCTAGAGACGAGACGAAGCCAACTCACAGATGCATTGGCTCAGCTCCAACAGAGCGTCTATGTGCAGGTGAAGGCTGGTAATCCAACGCCCTTTTCTTCGTTTCGACAAGCTGAGTACCGATGCACAACCGGACTGATGGGGCATCTGTCGAACGATGCATCTCGGGAGACGATGCTTGATGAGGAGATTGTCATCACCGAAGAAGTGTGGATGGCAATCAAGCGTTGGAAAGCCCAGGGATGCGTGATCTTCGGCCTCTCAGACAAGCCAGACGAGGCCTGTTTCCCTCCCGACACGAGGGTCGAGGGCGGCTTGCCAATCCACCTGGCCCGAACCCACATCATTGGAGGTCGACGATGAGCCTTGAGCCCAGTTGCTGGTACGCCTGTGTTCGTGGTTGTGAAGGACGTCACCCGATGGATCAATCCATCTATCACTGTCCGAAATGCGGTGGCCTGCTCGATGTTGAGCATGACTTGGCTGCCCTGGGATCCAAGACAGCAGACGAATGGAAACAGCTCTTCCGCGAGCGCGCCTGCGAAATGGTGGGACCTGAAGCCAGCGGTGTTTGGAGCAAGGGGGAGTGGGTTCTCCCGTCGCTTCACCCAAAGTTGCGCATCTCGCTGGGAGAAGGGAGAACTCCTCTTCTTTCAGTACCCCGACTGGCTCAAGAGATCGGCATCCAGGATCTGTGGATGAAGCAGTGCGGCACGACACACAGCGGTTCGTTCAAGGATCTAGGGATGACAGTGCTGGTTTCGCACGTGAATCAGATGATTGCACATGGATCGGCAATCCGTGCTGTCGTCTGTGCATCGACGGGGGATACATCGGCGGCGCTTGCTGCCTATGGAGCCAGCGCTGGAATTCCGACCCTTGTCCTTCTGCCTGAAGGCAAGATTTCCGAAGCCCAGCTGGCACAACCATTGGCCAATGGTGCTATCGTGCTTGCGCTGGAAACAGACTTCGACGGGTGCATGCATCTTGTCGAGGAAATATCACACGATCCGCAGTTCTACCTCGCCAACTCCAAGAATCCGCTTCGGATTGAGGGGCAGAAGACCCTCGCTGTGGAGATGGCCGAGCAACTCGCCTGGGATCCGCCAGAATGGATTGTTATTCCCTGCGGCAACCTGGGTAACGTCAGCGCGTTGGGCAAAGGATTGATGATGATGAAGCAACTAGGCCTCATTGATCGACTGCCGCGTGTTTTGGCGGCACAGGCGCAGAGTGCCAACCCTCTCTATCACAGTTATCGAGACGGCTTTGAGTCCTTTGAGCCTCAGGAAGCTGATGCGACGCTCGCCACAGCCATCCGTATTGGAAACCCTGTGAGCTATGAGCGTGCTGTGAAGGTGCTTCGAGAGCTGGATGGCGTGGTGGAACAGGCCAGTGAACAAGCGTTGGCAGATGCTTCAGCGAGAGCCGATCTGCACGGTCTGTACACATGTCCTCAGACAGGCGTAGCGTTGGCTTGCCTATCCAAGGCAGTGCAAGACGGTATCATCCGTGCAACCGATCGCGTGGTGGTGATTGCCACTGCCCACGGCCTCAAGTTCACGGAGTTCAAGACGCGCTATCACAGCGACTCGATCCCCAACGTGCAATCAAGGCTTGCCAATCGTCCGATTCGGATGAAAGCCGATGCCAAAGCCATCAACGAGCAAATCGCCCGCGAAATCGATCGGCGAACATAGCGAGTGTAATCTCGTGCCGCGACGCTGCGAGCTGGCGGCTACTGCTCGAGGAAACGTTGTAGGATTTTGTCCGCAACGTCGTTTGGGGGCGGCACATGGCGCAATGCCTTGAAGATGTGTTTCATCGGTTTCCTGCCCATCAACAGAGTCGCTCGAATGAAAAACCTGGCCTTGCGCGACGAAATCTCTGGATGGGCTTGTATGCCCCATACCTTGTGCGAGCCGAAGCGAAGCATATGTGTGTCGCAATGGCGTGTCTTGCCAAGCTTGATCCACGGTGAGGGAGGATCAATTGCCTCATCAAAATGATAGACGAACGTCGGCCATGGACTCTCCAAGCCGCCAGAGAGAACGTCCGTGCCCGTGATCTCGATGTTGGCCCATCCCACTTCCGGTGGATCGGATTGTCGCAGGTACTGGGGCCCTGACAGAGCATACACGAGCATCTGATGACCAAAGCACGACCCGAGAATGGGAATACCGAGCTCTACAGCCTCACGAATCAGGCTCGATTCAACGTCGTACCACGGCTTGGGCTCAAGAATGGATGCTTCCGATCCCGTGAGGATGATATGGCTGAAGCTTTCTAGCGCAGGGACTAGCTCGCCGGACGGGATATTGACGACGTGCGTTTCGATGCCCTTGAGATGAGCCCGCCAATGCCAGGCTGGCTTGAACAAGTGGCGATGCACAGCGTTATTGATGATGAGAACTCGTGGCAACATAGCCCGAGTATACTGACATCTAACGCGTGACGGATGGCCGGTGCCGCTGATGTGCAAAGAGGGACTTCATGCCACCGCCTGGATACGCATCCCAGCGCATGTAGAGACGATGGAGCGAAGATTGCCCGCCCGGACGAAGGATCAGTCGTTCGAGCGGTTCAGCCAAATACGATTTGGGCTCGGAAGAAAACCTCCTGTGTAGGCGAGGAATGCTCCGAAGATATCCAGATCGCCGTCATCATCGAGATCCGCCAGCGCGACGTCTCGCCCGAGGGCCGCATACGGTTCGATCTGACCCTGAACGAAGACGCCGTCCTCATTGATCCACAAAGCAATTCCGGTGCGCGGCTGACCGCCGATGACCATGACCATGTCGAGATCGTCATCTCCATCGACATCGCCGAGCGCGACTCCATAGCCGTCGGGCGCAGCCAAACGTTGCCCGCTGTCCACGAGGAATCCTGATCCGTCGTTTAGCCAAATCTCGTGCGGATCGTAGAGAGAGGAGACGAGCACGGCGTCAAGATCACCGTCGCCATCGACATCTCCCAGCGCGAGCCCGTTCACATGCCAATTGGGGCCCGTCAGCGGATGGCTTTGTGTGAAGAAGCCGCTCCCGTCGTTGAGCCAGATGTGCCCGGAACCTCCCCACCCATCGGCTACTGCGTCGATGTCGCCGTCCTGATCCATGTCAGATAGCTCCACTTCGGCTGAGAATCCAGTACCAAGGCGCTGTCCGGAATCCGAGAACATGCCTGTGCCGTCGTTGATCAGCACGATGTCCTCCCCATCCCGCGCAAGGAACAGATCGAGATCACCATCGGCATCAAGGTCGGCGGCAGCAAGATCGATCGCACCCACGGGGAGTAATCCTTGCAGGACCTCTGAATAGGTACCGTCACCCTCACCGCGCCAGACTGACAGCGGCTCGTCCCACATCACAAGCATGATCTCCAGATCTTCGTCGCCATCAACATCAACAAGCTTGCCTGCTATTGCATCGGGAAACGGCTGCGCGTTCTCTATGAAAGACGCGCAGCCGTCATTCATCCAGAGGAGGCTTCCACGCGATTCATTGGCGACCAACGCGTCAAGATCGCCGTCACCGTCCGCATCGCCGAGGGCAATCCCCCATCTCAGCGCATTGCCGACGCGATCGCCAATACTGAACTGAGCATTCTCCGACGATGCCGCGACAAGAGACACAGCAATCATCGCGATCCCGAACAACACGCAGCTCGCCCCGACCAGACCGATCTGCTTCATTGCATCCTCCTGATGATGCGTGCGCTGTAGCGATGACAGGGTACCGGGCCATACTCTTGACCTAGTCATGGACCCTGGGTTTCTTACGGAGATCCTTTTTGAGACTGCGCTGCTTCTTCTGTTCGCTGATCATGGCACGAACGCGTCTTGGGATGGATGTACGAATCCGGTTCTTCTTGGGCGTGTTGAGGGCTTCCAGCCGATCCCTGAGCTCCTGAAGTGCAATCTGCTTATTACGAAGCTGGCTTCGCTCGCGCTGGCATGTCACCACAATGCCAGATGGGAGATGTCGAATGCGGACAGCCGTATCGCGCGTGTTCACATTCTGGCCTCCCGGGCCGCTAGAGCGGAACGTGTCGACCTGACAGTCGTATAGAAGATCTTGATCAGACGCTGGGATATTCATCGCGCTCCTCCGAGAGCATGATACACTTGGCGAGATGCGAATGCGCAGCCGCAAGCGTGGCAGCTCAGCCGGACGCATTGCCCACCAAGACGACGCTGTTCCAGTTTGGGCCTGTACTCCCGCGACAAGAAAGCACACGCCGCCAAGCGGTGACGATGCTGTGACGAGTACCACAACAATCTAAATGCCAGCTCCCGAACGGCTTGAGTGCGCCTAGATCAAGGCCCAAGTCATAGAACCAGGGTCAAGCATTTCGAGTCGGGTAGCACGGTGAAGTAACGCTACTTGATAACGACAGACTACTTAAAAATCAGAGCCGCTTGGCGGGAAGGAGGCGGCAGCCGCCTCCAACCCCAGTTCGAGATCGCTTGATTTAGGGTCTCACGGATGTTGTGCGTCGGAGGAAGAATGAATGTTCGAAGTTTCTGTGGTTTTCTGATTGGTATGTTGCTGCTGCTCACATCCGTATCTGTGTTGGCGGGGCCGTGTGATACGATTCTCTTGATTGTCGATATGCAAGTCGATCCTTTTGGTCTTGGGTCTGGGCGAGTAGTCAACGTATTCAGCCAGCCGATTCTTGATAGTGTCGAGGCTATCGTTGCACGTGTACGAGCTACCGAGATTCCCATCATCTACTCGTCCCACATTTCGGGATCGATGCAGGATCCAGAGACAGTTCCGTTCCCTGCATCCATTACCCCTCGGGATTCGGATCGTGTTCTAGTGAGGACCGATCATGACCCGATGACTGCATCGCTACAAGCTCTGATGGAGGAGGAAGGGTTCACCAGAGTCATCATTTGTGGCCTTTACTCAACGCACTGCGTCGACATTGCTGTGTGCAATGCGAGTGACCTTGGGTACGACGTCATCGTTGTCACGGAAGGTCATGGCGATGTTCCCGAGAATCTGACCCAAGCAAGCGCAAGACAGTACCAGTGGGCTCGCTTGCCAAACGTGGCCGTGGTGAGATCTGCAAATCTAGACCTCGACTCCCTCAAGACTCCTTAGCTAGCGGGGCTGAGAAGAAGTGAACGTTGCAGCGTAGAGGATAGCGAGACGAGACCCTGCAAAGCACTAGACCCTGGCCGGGCAAGCGGCCATGCCCGGTGGCTTGGGACAGGATCAGTCGAACCTCGGGCACCTACTCATTGAACGAACGGAGGGGACATGAGACGTAGTGGCATCTGGGCAGTCGGGCTTCTTGTCGTGATGGTGTTGGCTTCAACGGCGAATGCGGCGCCAACTTGTAGGACGGCGCTGCTTGTCATTGACATGCAGGCGAATCTACTGGCTTTCGGAGGAAGTCGGCTACAGACTGTGTATGGTCAGCCGATCCTGGAGCGCGTCGAGAGCGTTGTTGATCTTGTGCGGGATGCGGGACTTCCCATGATCTATGCGAAGTTCGTCAACGGTGACCTTCAAACGAACGCGGATCATTTCCACTTCTGTGAATCGATAGCTCCGGCGGGGTCTGACACAGTCATTGCTCGGACGGACCCTGACGTGTTTGCTGATCCTGCGTTGCACGATCTGCTTCAAGAAGAGGGCATCACGCAGTTGCTCATTTGCGGCTTGTATTCGACATGTTGCGTGAATACGGCGGTGCTCCGCGGGGCCGAGCTGGGTTACAGCATCGTGGTCATCAAGGATGGACATGGCGATTACCAAGCCAATCGTTCGGCAGCCATTGAGGCGCAAGCTCATTGGGTGTCAATGGAGAATGTTCGAGCAGTCAAGCTGGCGGACATCGACCTTGGTTCGCTGTGCCATCCGTAGAATGCCATTGGATGGTTGGTCAAGCGTGTTTTAAGAAGTTCTGCGACCAGTGATTGCTGAGCCAAGCCTAGATGAGCTGGGCGCCTGCGGCGATGAACTCGCGTTTCCCAAGGGCAGAGCGTTCGGCGCGATGATCTAACCTTGGAAACTGACTGACGGCTTCTGTTGCGCGTGCGGTGTCTGTAAACTGACGTCATGGAAGAGGCTGCTTCATGACGTCCCATCTTCAGTTATTTGGCACGCCAGTTCTCCACTGGAATGGCACTCCTGTCCGACTTGATCGGCGCAAGGCGATGGCGT
The DNA here is from genome assembly GCA_004525685.1 of Candidatus Atribacteria bacterium. GTDB lineage: Bacteria > Bipolaricaulota > Bipolaricaulia > UBA7950 > UBA9294 > SPBW01. Next base: position 7,953 of record SPBW01000004.1, on the reverse strand, counting down.
TGCTGTCGTATCTCGCAGTTACAAGACGCTGCCATCACAGAGAGACTCTGGCCACCCTCTTGTGGCCAGAATCTGAGTCTGAGTCGGCGCATGCAGGTTTGCGGAATCTTCTCTGGATGCTGCGCAAGACGCCGATTGCCGAGCACATCCAGAGCGACCGAAGCACAGTCACACTTCTGGAGAACGAGACCCTATCGATTGACGTGAATCGTTTCCGTGATCTTGTGCGCGATTGCCCCACTGCGGCGCACGGCATGGATGTGGTCTGCGCGCAGTGTGAACCTCGTCTGGCGGAAGCGATGTGCTTGAGGACAGGGTCATTCATGCATGGCTACGCAGCAGCGAATTCTACCCAATTCGATGAGTGGCAAGTGGCAGAAGGAGCGGCTCTGAATCGAGAAGCATCCGAGACGCTGAGCCGGATGATCGAGTATTACTTGTCGATCGAAGATTGGTGCGCGACGGCCCGGTACGCACGACAGTGGATCAAGATCGATGCTCTGAATGAACTTGGGTATCGCGCGCTCATGAAGGCGCTTCTTGCGCAAGGGAAGAGGAGTGAGGCCCTGCAGGTCTATGATGAGTGTGGCCGCATCCTTGGAGAGGAACTGGGGTTGACTCCTGAGGATACGACGTCCGATCTAGCTTCAGCCATTCGCAATACGCAGGTTGCCGTGTCGATAGGCGGCCGGGTGCGAGTGAGCCGGCTGCCGCAGGCAGCGATTCCCTTGATCGGACGGAGCGTCCCCGCGCAAAGAGTAGAAGTCCTTCTGCTTGACGAGTCAACACGATTCGTGAGCCTAGTAGGGCTCGGAGGTGTGGGGAAGACGAGCCTCGCCCTGCACGTGGGGCGACACATTGAGGGGCATTTCGCCGAAGGTGCGGCGTACGTGCCGCTCGATTCAGGCTCATCCGGCTCCTCAATCGCTTCAGCTGTGATCAGGGCGCTCAATCTGACATCGATTGGAGGGACGAGGCCAACTCTTGACGCGCGCCTAGCGGATGTGCTCCAGGACCAGCATGTGCTGCTCATTCTGGATGGTGTTGAGGGACTCGTTCCGCAAGTTTCCGCGTTTGCCCAAGCATTGGAGACCGCACCCGGAGTAAGAATCCTTGCCACCTCAAGGGTTGAGATAGGCATTGCGGGCGAAATCATCGTTCCATTGCAGGGATTGGAGGTGCCAGATGAGGATGCCGATCCAAGGACCATTGCAGACTGCGCAGCTGTTCGGCTTCTACACCTTGTCGCTGAACGGCAAGGAGCGCACAGCTCGCCCGATGCCGCAGAGCTGAGTGGAATGGCACGCCTTGCCGTGCAACTGGAAGGGTCTCCCCTCGGGTTGGAGATGGCCGCTGGCTGGCGTTCGATCTTGTCGTGGGATGCCATTGCTGATCGTATTTCAGACGGCCTGGAATTCCTTGTTCATCGACGAAAGGATGTTGCCCCCAGACACCGTACGATGGCCGTTGTGTTTGAGCAATCGTGGAAATTGCTGCCAACGGATGCACGAGCTGCCTTAAGACGGCTGAGTGTCTTTCGAGGTGGATTCACGATTCAAGCAGCAGAGCGGGTAACTAAGAGCGATCCTACGTCCCTTGCGGTACTTGTTAATCGCCATCTGCTCACGCGGATCGGATCGGACTGCTACAGAATGCATGCGTTGCTTCGGCAATTCGCCTCTGCAAGAATGGAGACAACGGAAGCCGAGCAACTGCTGTTGCGCCATCTTGACTACTACACGAGCGCCGTAGGCGAGTGGTTTGAGAAACTCAAGGGGCCGGATCAGCATCAAACGTTCAGGTGCATGGAAAATGAGATTGAGAATGTGAGGCTGGCATTTCAAAATGCGGCCAGCCACGGCGCATCACAACAGCTGCGTGATCTGTGCGAAGGGTTGTTTTGCTACCACGACATGCGAACGCTCCTCACTGAGGGAGAAGCGACCTTCACGAGGGCACTTGAGTCCTATCGCCAGTGCCCTGATCGGGAGGAAATCATCGATGCGTTCTTGACGATTGCGGCCGGATACTTCGCTGTATGGGATCACCCTGATGCGGCACACCGCCTGAAAGGTGATGGCCTGAAACTGCTCTCAGGAATGGAGCTCGATGATCGCCTTCACGCCACGGCAAACATACTCTATGCGGGCGTCAGCTTTGGACAGGAGCGTGATGAGAATAGCGAGCGGCTTATGCAGAGTATTGACTTCTATCGAGCCCAAGCGGATCTATGGGGAGAGGGTTCAGCCTTGGGGACCTGGGCAACTGTCGAGACATTCCATGACAGCATGAGGGTTGAGCAGTTGGCGCAAGAGAGCCTTCGCCTGCACCGTGGCCTGAAGGATCAGTGGGGCGAGAGTATCGCACTTTTCCTCCTTGCGCGGGCGGCTGAGCTACAGGGAAACCTGAAGCTCTCATTGGCTCGATATCAAGATGCACAAAGGCTGACTGAGCCCTTCACGAGAGATGGATTCGGTGTGATTAGTACGATTCTCGGCCAAGCACGGGTGGAACTTCGTCTCGGGCATGGGGAGACAAGTAGGCAGCTGGCAGAAGAGGCGCTTCGCCTTGGGCGGAAGACAGGTTATGGCTTCCAGATTGGACGAGCGTTGCTTGAGCTTGCCCGTGCCACTCGATCGATCGGAGAATCTGCTTGCGCGGAAGACAATCTAGAAGAGGCATTTCGTCTGCTGAATCATCAGCGATGGAGTAGCTTACAGGCTGCCTGCGCAGTGCAATTGCTAGAACTGGCACTCGATGAATCCGATGAGATTTCAGCAGAAAGGTGGCTTCGCGAGGCATCCGTCCTTAAGCCAAATGATCCATCCATTACCCAGTTATCCGCTAGGCTTGAGCAGATGAAGAGCCAAGCTTAGCTTGCGAAGCATGCGGAACCGATGTGGATGGCGCACGCAGAACATCAATGGAATCAGTTCTATGCACGTCCTTTAGGTTCCTGCTAGGATGTGTCCATCTACCACCTACTGAGGAACACATGCCTGAGCTTCCAGAAATCTTTTGCCGCGCCCGTGAAATGAATGAGTCTCTCAGGGAACGCGTGATTACGTCCATCGAAGTGAAGCAGCCTCAATGTCTCAATGTGTCGGTCGAGGCATTCGAAGCCGGATTGCTTGGATCACGGATTGACGACACCCATCAGCAAGGCAAGTGGCTGGTGACGGACACATCTCAAGGGCACTTGCTGATCAATCTGGGAATGGGAGGCGAATTGCTGCTGGTCGAGCGACATGCTCTGCCTGAGAAATGGCGCATTCGCTTTGACTTCGAGGATGGGTTGACGTTGGCGATCAATTTCTGGTGGTTCGGTAATGTGCATTACGTCGAGCCGGGAGGGCTCGCCAACCATACGATGACAGCCAAGCTGGGGCCGAATGCCATGGATGTGACGGTCGACGAGTTTCATGCCCTATTGGCTGGGCGCCGCGGACGCATCAAGTCGTTCTTGCTTGATCAATCGAAGATCGCGGGGATTGGCAATGCGTATATCCACGACATTCTGTTTCGCGCTGGTCTGCATCCTCTGCGCAGCATTTCGACGCTACAGGATCAAGACATCGATCTTCTCCACCAATCCATTCAGGATGAATTCAGGCGCAGTATTGCCAAGGGCGCAGCCAACTATGAACTGAACCTTCTCGGCGCGAGAGGCGGCTTCGGCGCACAGGATCTGCTGGTTGGCTATCGAGAAGGTAAGTCGTGTCCCGTATGTCATGCTTTGATCGAGAAACAGAAGACAGGCAGTACCACCAGCTATATCTGCCCCCAATGCCAAGCCATGTAATGCATATCACCCTTAAGCTCTAACTTTCATCTGGTTTCGCGCGAAACGTGATGAACATCACACTCGCGTCGGCTACACAAGTACGTCGCTGTAGCAATTGTCGCCTAGCAACTTTCTCTGCAGTGCGGCCAGTTGGGTCATGGCTGAGGCAACCGAGTTCGACATGATGGACCTCTTCGGCAAGCTGTTGAGTGAGGGTACAATATGTGTATGAAAGCGGATGCCTCATGAAGCTGAGCCTGCAGCTCTTCGGCGCGCCAGTGCTGTATGAGAATGGAGAGATGACGCCATTGAGCCGACGCAAAGCGATGGCTCTGTTGTCGTATCTCGCCGTGACGCGTAGTCGACACCATCGAGAGACGCTGGCCGCCCTCTTGTGGCCGGAATCGGATGCAGTTGCAGCATACTCTGCCTTGCGAAATGTGTTGTGGATTCTTCGGCAAACACCGCTTTCTGATGCCATCGCAAGCGACCGAAGCGCAGTTCAACTGCGCAACACGGGGCGGCTTGAGGTGGATGTCAACCAGTTTCGTGACCTTACGAGCCACTGCCATGCCAACGAACATGGCTTGACGGCTGTCTGTTCTATTTGCGAGCCGCGCCTTAGGGAAGCCGTGCGCCTGTGGCAAGGACCATTCATGCAAGGATTCGCTGTGGCCAACTCCGGTCAGTTTGATGATTGGCAGTTTGCTGAAGGCGAGGCATTGAAGCGCGAATTGACGGAGACGCTGGATCGAATCATCGAGTACTACTTCTCTATCGAGGAATGGCCCGCAAGTGCCCGATATGCGCGGAAATGGATTCAAGCCGATCCTCTCAACGAACTGGGGTATCGCAGGCTCATGCAAGCGATGTCTGCACAAGGCAAACGCAGTGACGCATTGAGGGTGTTCGAAGAGTGCTCTCATGTGCTGCAAGCTGAATTGGGGTTGTCGCCAGAGGAGTCTACATCCGGGCTGGCAGAACAGATCCGAGCCACGCAAAGCGAGAAGAGGTCCTCCAAATCCATGGCACGCCCCCATCGTCTTCCGCATGCTCTGGTACCGTTCATCGGGCGACAAGAGATCGCTGCGCAGATTGAGGCCCTGTTGCTTGAAGAGTCGGTTCGTGTTGTGAACATCGTCGGCTTGGGTGGATCAGGAAAGACAAGTCTAGCTCTTCATGTGGGGCGCCGAATTGAAGACCAGTATGAACTAGGCGCGTACATGGTCTCCCTCGATGCCATCCGAGGAGACGATGTGGTCGCATCCACAGTGGCCCATGCCTTGGGGGTATCCCTCAGCCGAGAAAGCGAGCTGGGGCTTGTCCGACAGCTGGCAGAGTTTCTGCGTATTCGGAATCTTCTGCTGATCCTGGACGGTGTCGAGCGCGTGCTGCCCCAAGTGGCTGCCCTGTTGCCTGCGCTTGAGACAGCACCTGGCGTTCAACTGCTGCTAACCTCTCGCATCGCACTCGGTGTTGCCTGTGAAACAGCGATAACACTGCACGGATTGAAGTACCCTGATGCCGATACTGCTCCAGAGCAGTTGTCTGACTATGCAGCAATCCGCCTGCTTCGCATCTCTGCACAGCGACACGGCAGTCCTCCCGGACGAGACGAGGTGGAGTTGGCAGGCATGGCTCGATTGGCAAGATTGCTTGAAGGTTCTCCATTGGGCCTTGAGATGGCGGCTGGGTGGCGATCTGTACTGACGTGGGATGAGATCGCCAATCGTATCTCGAACAACCTCAGCTTCCTTACGCATACGCTGGAGGATGTTGCGCTCAAGCATCGCGCTTTTGTTGTCGTGTTCGAACAGGCATGGAACATGCTTACAGAAGGGGCGCAAGTTGCGCTTCGTAAGCTATCGACTTTCCGTAGCTCGTTCACCATCGAAGCCGCCGAATATGTGACTGAAACCTCGCCGAGCCATCTGGCCCTTCTGGCTAATCGCTGCCTTCTCAAGCGAATTGGGCCCGATCGATACGAGATCCACGAACTGCTTCGCCAATTTGCTTCTGGAAAGCTGGGCGCGCTGCAGAGCGAGGTCGAACGCGTGCACATCCGACACGCCGAACACTATCTGCATGCCGTGGGGAATTGGCTCCAAGAACTGATCGGGCCCAATCAATATGCAACCCTGGAGCGGATCGGACAGGACATAGGGAACATCCGATCTGCGTTCCAACATGCCGCAGAGATCGGCAACGCAGTTCTCCTGAATGCGAGCTGTGAGGGGTTGTTCTTCTACTACGACATGCGCACGCAGTACGAAGAGGCGGAGAGGATTTTCCTCAGTGCGGCCAATGCCTATGCGAAACATGAAGATCGAGACCCCATAGTCTACGCGTTCTTGCGAATCACGTCAGGGTGGTTCATGTCGTCTGTCTGGCCAGATCGAGCGATGGATCGGATGAGAGACGGCTTGAGCCTGCTCACTGCCGAAGATCTCACCAGCCGACTCCATGCCCTGGCCAACGTGGTATGCGCCTATGCTCTTGCTGGTGAAGATCTGGAAAGCGATCTGCGCCGGGCACAAGAAAGCGCTGCCTTCTACAGAGAACATCAGGACATGAGAGGAGAGGGACTGGCTACGGGTGCGTGGTCTGTCCTGGAAAGCCGCCGGGATGAGGCATACGGAGAGTCGCTGGCGCATCAGAGCCTGCGTCTTCACCGAGAGATTGGAGATCGATGGGGGGAAGGATTGATACTCTTCTCATTGGCCCGCGTAGCAGAGGCCTATGAGAATCTTGAATTGGCATTGGCTCGGTACGAAGAGAGCCAACGTTTGGGGGAAGCGGTTGCCAACGATGTCGCGGGAGTTGTTGATGCCATCTCCGGCCAGGCACGCGTGACACGTAAACTGGGAGAGCTCAAGAGAAGCGAAGAGTTGGCTGAAAGAGCTCTCCAGCTGAGTCGTGAGATTGGAGATCGCCTTCGAATTGGGCAAAACCTGCTTGAGTTGGCCTATACCTGCAGGCAGCTGGGCAATTGTGCGTCTGCTAGAGAACTGTTGGAAGAGGCGTTTTCGTTTCTCGGGCACAGGAAGTGGAGTCACATTCAAGCTGAATGCGCATTGGCGCTAATGGACGTTGCGCTTGATGAGCGAAGCATAGGCGCTGCTGAACGATGGTATCGGGAGGCCTCTATGCTTCAGCCAGAGCATCCGGCGCTTCACTCCATGGCGGACAGGCTACGTGAACTCCGTAAGAAGCTGAGCGAATGAAACGCGATTGGAGAAGAGACGTAGCCATGTGGGGGAACAATGGGTGAGGTAACCCTTGTCGTCTTGGCAGCAGGCATGGGGAGCCGATACGGCGGGCTCAAGCAAATCGAGCCAGTCGGCCCTCACGGCGAGCTGCTGGTCGAATACTCGGTCTTCGATGCAATCTCTGTGGGTATCCATCAGGTTGTCTTCGTCATCCAAAGAAGTCAAGAGAGTGTATTTCGGGAGATGCTGAGCGGCAAGATGGAAGGCCACTGCAAAGTCAGTTTCGCCTATCAAGAACTGGCAGACCTGCCATCCGGGATGGAGGTGCCATTGGCCCGTACCAAGCCATGGGGCACGGGGCATGCGCTGTTAAGCGCACGCGATGTTGTGGATGGATCGTTTGTAGTGATCAACGCAGACGACTTCTACGGCCGGGAATCCTATGGGAGCGTTGCGAGTTTTCTCAAGCGGCCGACGCATTCCGGCGAAGAACACGCACTAGTCGGGTTCAGTCTTCGAACGACCCTTACCAAGCATGGCTCGGTGTCTCGAGGTGTGTGTGTCCTGGATGAGAGAGGGTATCTCGCAATGATTGATGAGCGAACGAAGATCAGTCACGGTGAGGGATCTTCGATCTACTGGTGTGATGGCAACGAATCTCATCTGCTTCCGGGAGATGCCGTCGTGTCGATGAACATGTGGGCATTCTCAAGGAGCTTCATGCGTGACCTGGCTGGTCAATTCATGGACTTCCTGCAATCCTCTAATACGGATGTGTGTCAAGATGAATTCTTCCTTCCTGCTGCGGTGTCTAGGCTCGTTTCAGAGGGGAAAGCTCGGGTTCGCGTGCTCCCGACGGCGGCCAAATGGATGGGCGTGACACACCGCCAAGATCTTGCTCAGGTGAAACGCAACATCCAGTCCCTCGTCCAGCATGGCATTTATCCGCAGCATCTGTGG